>DAOVUK010000410.1 GCA_030632625.1 Gammaproteobacteria bacterium | reverse complement strand
TTTATCAATAGGTTCCAGTAAATAGTGACCGTGGGAATGTTTTACTCTGACCAGAGCTGTCTCTGGAATAAGCGTGCATAAATGCGTATTTTTCTGACAAAATTCCGGGACAGCCTCTATGTGGATACTGACAGAACCTGTCTGGCTGGAACGAGTGACTGTTGAATGAAAGATAAATTCACGGTTCCGGGCTGGAAAAGGCAGTCGATGAACCTGATAGTGATAACTTTCGGAAAAGGATATTTTGCTGAGCAGCAGGGGGGCTTTACAGCGGTGTACCCAGTCAGAACAGGCACCGATATCCAGAATAACGGCGAGCAGGCTGTCCACAGATGAATTGATATAAATGACGCCCCGGAAAGACTGTATTTCATCAGCCCAGAAACTTTTTAAATAAATCTGTATGCCGTCCTCATCCCTGACCATTTTCCAGTCATATTCCGAGCTTGCAGCAACTGGTATAACAACCGTGGTTGATAAACAAAACACTGCGAATAATAAGATTAATTTGAATAATGCTCTCATCAGAACAGCTCCAAATTACACTTCTGTCAGGTATCCCCCTCCTTAAGGCTAAGTTTATTATAAAACAATAAGAAATAAGTGTAATTGACTGGTATCAGAGAAACTGACTATTTTTCTAATCATAATCGGGAATATCACTCTTGTTTGAGGGAAATTTAACAATAAAATATTATTTTTGTTGATGTTTGGCTGCAAAATCACTAAAATCGCGGGTAATTTTCTATGCTTCTCAGCAATCAGGCTGGATTATTTATAGCAATCTGTGTCTGCTGAAGCTATTTTCCGATTATTTTTAAGAGCCATCAGCTTTTAAGAGCCATCAGCTTATTAAGAGCCATCAGCATTTTTATGTTAGATGAGAGTTACGCCAATAAACAATTAATTGGTGTAGGCACTTTTTTCACTATCGGAAAGCGAACCCAATACAATCTATATATTGATTAACCAGATTTTAGTTTAACCAGAGAATATTATGGCTGATTTAAGCAAGTACCGTAACATAGGCATCTTCGCACACGTTGATGCGGGCAAAACAACCATCACTGAACGTATTTTGAATCTGACGGGTAAGACCCATAAGATTGGTGAAGTACATGATGGTGAAGCAACCACCGACTTTATGGATCAGGAGCAGGAACGTGGTATTACCATTCAGTCTGCTGCGACTTCCTGTGAGTGGGACGGGCATCGTATGAACATCATTGACACCCCGGGACACGTTGACTTCACCATTGAAGTTTACCGTTCTTTAAAAGTGCTTGATGGTGGTGTGGGTGTTTTCTGTGGTTCCGGTGGTGTTGAGCCTCAGTCAGAAACGAACTGGCGCTATGCCAATGACTCTGGTGTTGCCCGTGTTATTTTCGTTAACAAGCTAGATCGTCTTGGCGCAGATTTCTACCGCGTTGTAGAGCAGGTTGAAAACGTATTGCAGGCAACCCCTCTGGTTATGGTTCTGCCAATTGGTGAAGAGGATGATTTCTCCGGTGTGGTTGACCTGTTAACCCGTAAAGCATGGGTTTGGGATGGTTCAGGCGATCCAAGTAAGTATGAAATACAAGATGTGCCTGCTGATATGGTTGATAAAGTCGAAGAATATCGTGAGCAGTTAATTGAAACGGCGCTTGAGCAGGATGATGAGCTGATGGAAGCTTATCTGGAAGGTGAAGAGCCTTCTATTGATGATATTAAGCGCTGCATCCGTAAAGGTACCATTGCACTGGATTTCTTCCCGACATTATGTGGATCTGCATTTAAGAACAAGGGCATTCAATTAGTATTGAATGCGGTGGTGGATTATCTGCCTAACCCGACTGAAGTTAAACCTCAGCCGGAAGTTGATCTGGACGGTAATGAAACCGGTGAACATGCCATTGTTGATGCTGAGGGACCTGTACGTGCCCTGGCATTCAAAATTATGGATGATCGTTTTGGCGCATTGACCTTTATCCGTATCTACTCAGGTCGCGTTGATAAAGGTACGACTTTGTTAAATACATTTACCGGTAAAACCGAGCGTATTGGCCGTATCGTTGAGATGCATGCGGATTCTCGTGAAGAACTGGATTCCTGTCAGGCAGGCGACATTGTTGCTTTTGTTGGTTTAAAGAACACTCAAACAGGTCACACTCTATGTGATGTTAAGAATCCTGCGACATTAGAGCCAATGGTTTTCCCTGATCCCGTCATTTCAATCGCTATCAGTCCTAAGGACAAGGGTGGTTCTGAGAAAATGGGCATTGCTCTGAACAAGATGGTTAAAGAAGATCCTTCTTTCCACGTTGAAACAGACGAAGAAAGTGGTGAAACCATTCTTAAGGGAATGGGTGAATTACACCTGGATATTAAAATTGATATCCTTAAGCGTACTCATGGTGTTGATGTTGAAGTGGGTAAACCTCAGGTTGCCTATCGTGAGTCAATTACTCAGTCTATTGAAGACAGCTATACTCATAAGAAGCAGTCTGGTGGTTCTGGTCAGTATGGTCGAATTGACTATATTATCGAACCTGGTGAGGCAAACAGCGGCTATACATTCGAATCTAAAGTTACCGGTGGTAATGTTCCAAGTGAATACTGGGGCGCTATTGATAAAGCCTTTGGTCGTATGATGGCAGAAGGTGTACTGGCAGGATTCCCTGTGGTTGATGTGTCTGTTACATTATTAGACGGTGCATACCATGCAGTCGATTCATCGGCGATGGCATTCGAATTAGCCGCTTATGGTGCTTATCGTCAGACTATGAAGAAAGCCGGTCCTCAATTGCTTGAGCCTATCATGAAAGTAGACGTATTCACTCCGGAAGCTCATGTTGGTGATTGTATTGGTGACCTGAATCGTCGTCGCGGCATGATTAAGGATCAGGAATCCAACCCAATGGGTACTCGTATTAAAGCGGAAGCACCTTTGAGTGAAATGTTTGGCTATATTGGTGATCTGCGTACCATGACTTCCGGTCGTGGTCAGTTCTCAATGGAATTCTCTCACTATAGCGCATGTCCTAAGAATGTTGCTGAAGATGTGATTAAAGAGACTTTAGAGCGTAAAGAGAAGAAGAAGAAGAAGAAGTAAAACTTTTTTTAAGTTCTCTTTTTATAATCTTTTTATAAATATAGAGTAGAGAAAAGGCCAGGCACTTTTTGAGTGTCTGGCCTTTTTTGATCCACAGAGATTCTGTTTTTGAAGTGATATGAGTTTTGGAAGTTTTTTATGAAATGTCGTAATGGTTGTGGTGCCTGCTGTATCGCCCCTTCAATATCCACTGCTATTCCAGGTATGCCTGATGGTAAGCCGGCAGGAGATGTATGCCTACAGCTGGATGAAAATAATTCCTGTAAACTCTTTGGGCAGCCATCCAGGCCTGATGTTTGTCTCCTGTTTCAGGCCAGTGAAGAATTTTGTGGTGACAGCAATGAGTTTGCTTTGCGACGAATTACAGAATTAGAGATAGAAAGTCGCCCATAAACATTTCTCTCTACACTCGTTTCATCTAAAAAGTAATAAACTTCTGTGCCAGAACCGATTATAATACACACCAGTTAATACCCAACCGCTGGGATAATGGTTTCGCCCTAAAGGATAAGTG
>DAOVUK010000396.1 GCA_030632625.1 Gammaproteobacteria bacterium | reverse complement strand
TGCAGAAAGCAGGTTGTCAAAACTCTGTAAATCTGCTAGCAAACCGGCTTCATTCAAAGGCCCGTCCAGCAGGAACTGGATAATTTCACTGTATTCCTGGCGAAAGGGTGCATCATCCGCCTCTACAAGGGATTTCTCATACGCATCATGCGTATCTTTTGCCTGGTTATACATATTGGCAGTGGCATCCAGGCTGCCAAAGGCTGAATCGAGATCCCACTGCATATATTCACGCTTAAAACCTGCAGCATCGGAGTAATCCAGGTAGTAAAAATTCTTACCCTTGCTGAACAGATCATCCGGGCTGTAGTGAAATGCGCTGACCGCTCCGAATGTCAACATACCCTGCATGTTAATTTGACTATTGAGCTGGTCTTTAAAGTCATCAGGCGTGCCGCAGCGATCTTTGTCCTTGAATGGCGTATAGCACAGCGAAGCAGACGCAGGGCTGTCAATGACATTCCCTGATGCGTCTAGCGGTGCTTCTTTGACTTCCGGGCTATCGATATCACTCATCCTGTACAGCCAGGTATCATCAGCGCCTTCCCACAGGCCCCTGTTGCTCAGGTATTGCTCGTCCGGCTGTTCAACATTGACGTATACACCCATGTATTGCTCATTAATGTAGAGATTCACCCAGGAGGCAAGACCAGAGTGATAGTCCAATTCTGATTGGGAAGCTAAGCGATGCAGATACCAGGCAAAGCCCTCGCTGACAACATCCATATCATCACCATTTTCCAGACTGAGTTTCTTAATACCGTGCCAGCTGGATGCGCCGCCGCTATCGTTTTTAAATTCATTGATGTCCAGTTTGAAACTGACTTTTGGGGGATTTCCATCGGTAAGGGCTGTTGCGGATTTGCGACGCACAGAGATTAGAATTTTATCGACCTCAATGTTGTCATCTTCTGCCCAAAACCATGCAGGTACTTCTATATCGAAGCTGGTATCGTTCAGGATAGTGTTGAGATCAGCATTGTTCATTTCCAGGTGCAAAGTGTGTAGTGTGAATGGATCATACAAATCCGGCCAGTCCTTAACTTCTGCCTGGGAAGTACTCATTGAAAATGCAAATACAATAGCCGATGCTGCAACCATGGCGGCTACACGTTTAATTATTAGATACACGATTACTAACTCCTTTTTTTATTATGATTATGGGTGATAATACAGACCTCAACAAATTAGCCCAGAAACACCATTATTTTTGGACATTTTGTCTAATAGTCGGGTTTTCACCCACCTCGACAACCAAATACTTCCCATTGGGAATTTGAACACCAAGACTGGTTAGTTTTCGGCACAATTGTTCTTGTGCTATGCGACGTTTAGTTTGCTGAAGTGGTTCCAGTCTCACACAAACCTGTGTATCCGTATTTTTAATCCAACCTTGACACGATGTGATTGCGTAAAATAAATCAACCCGATCTGTCTCATTTTCATAATAATCCTGTAACCAATCGACCATCTGTTTGCGCGCATTCCATACCGATGTAGTGACAAAATCGAATAAATACTTACCTTCATTATCAACCTTCTTGAATGAGCGATAATCATCTAACGTTGATACGTCGACTCTTTCCGGCATGTCTTTCTTCTCTTCACGCAACTGCTTAATTTCTGCCTCCAAATGCTGAACTTGTTCTTGCAAGCGCTGCTTTGGATTATTCCGTCTCGGCGTGCCATCTTTGTTGAACTGTTCTTTTGTTTTTGCAAGTTGCTGATACAGTTTACTCAGACTTTTTTTAAGTCGTGCAAGCCGTTTACTGGTTTCTTTTATTTGCGGATTAGCAATATCCTGTTTTTCACTCTCAACGAGTTTAAATCCGGGATGGTAATGAAACGGATGTCGTTCCTGGATATGTTTAAAGGTATTCTCAGAAGCACCCCACCGACTGAGAATAGCACGGACTGCTTCTTCTGTCTTCAGGGTTTCTGACCAGGCCAAACCGGCAGTTCTGCGATGACTTGAGTGATTCCAGATGATTAGGTGACGTAAGGTGAAATTGTGTGTTTCACCCTTATTGGCATCGCTATAATTAAAACTTTTTTCTTTTTCCAGTACACTATACTCTTTCCCGTTAAATTGAAAATGTATGTTGAACTCATCATCGGCTATTTGTGCCAGCGCTTTTGTATCCACATTCTTTTGCCAGGTGGCAAAGGGTTGCCCAGCTTTGACCAATTTTGAAAAATAACCACTATCATATCCTTCACGATCAAAGACAACAACGGGTCGACCTGGAAGTTCTGGCAGCCATTTATTAACAATATTCAGGATCTGTTCTTTCATGCCACCTTTGCCTTCCTCGATGACAAAGTCAACGATTCGGCCACTGGCATCACACGTCACCTGACTGGTTCGCCCTGGTACTGGCATTTGGCGTTGGGTATTATAACTGTAATGGATCTTTTCTTTGCCTGTGTAAGGCAGCAGATGTCCATCGGTAAACCATATCCAATAACTCACCAGTCCTGCACGGATCTGGTATTGAAAATAATCCCTGAGCAAGACTAACGCTTTATTTTGACTGGCTACTTCATAGAACCAGCTTCTTATCATCGTATTTGATGGCAGTTGCTCTAAACCACAAATTCTACCCGCTTCTTTTGAACGCACATGTTTCAACTGTTCTATCGAACGTATATTGGCGCCCACCATTAATAGGAAAACTGAAAATATTCGCCAATGAACACCAAAATGACCCATGATTAGGTGTAACCATTTCCAATTGGAAATCAATGGCAGCCAATAGATAAACTGGCCTGCATAGCGATTTTCTTCCCAATCATGTGTTTGTGCGAAGGGTTGCTCTTTTGATGCAACCTGTTTGGCCGGGTTGTTTTCATCAAAAGAAAAATTAATACTTTCCTGGGGAGATAGATGGTCGGTTTCTTTTGCTTCTTGTGCCCGTAATTCTGCGACCTGTTCCGCTTTATTTCCTCTGCATCTCTCCTGAGCATGCAGTTTACGTTGTGTTTTTAAGTTCTTGCTGATCTCTGGATTGTAACCGTGGATCAACCCTTCTGTACCAAAATGTTTCCGGATTTCCAGATAATTATGGATCGTCTGACGACTGACATTTAAGGCCTTTGCCAAATGTGATGGCCTGGCACCTAAATCAATGGCATCGACCACAAGACACTTTTTTGCAACCTTGTCTGATAAATCGATCACTTTCACTATCTGATCACGGTTAAGTAACTGACACTGTCCTTTATTTGTATCAGAGAATTTTAATGTCAGATTTCTTCCTATCGAGTGGCTATTGTTTAAATTCTGCTCAGAATCTGAGATGATGGATTGTTGCTGATACATGGTCACTGCTCATCTAGTCAATATGATGAATATTATAACATATTTTACTAAATACATATATATTATTGTTTTTACAATCAATTTATTACTAACTGTCCAATTAATTTATTGTGATTTTTTATTTTGGTTTGTCCAATTTTTAGTCTATTGGGCTTCAGCACTGGCTCTTGGGCTAATTTATTAAGTAAAGTGTTGAGGTCTGTAATAAATAACTTTGTAGTTTATTGATTTAGAAGGGGATAAATGGCTGTCAGACCAGAAGCCCCTGATATAAAATTAAATAAGCACAATTCATACCATGCTTAATAGTTAAATTTTCTTAAGCATTAAGCATTAAGCATTAAGCATTATTCATTATGTTGTGCCCGCTTATGAT
>DAOVUK010000257.1 GCA_030632625.1 Gammaproteobacteria bacterium | reverse complement strand
TGTAATGAAAGCAATTCTGGAGAGGATGTAAAATCAGCATCTCCTGTTGCTGCAGAAGGTTCACTTAAACCACCGTCCACTTTAGCTGATGTTTTTACCGAGTGAGCATTCCTATCCTCAGAAGAATAAGCAGCTGATTCAGGTTTAGCAGAGGCTTTTACAGAGAGTTTAGCTGAAGGCTGATTATCTGATATTTTCCGGCTTATTTCATCCAGACGCTGTGTTGCAGATTCTATATTATCGGCAGTATGAGACTTTGACTCTTTTAAAGCTCGTTTCTTCCCGGATTTAAGTGCGGGCATCAGCAAACGCCAGATAATCCGTCCAAAAACAATTGCAATAAGAGCAATGGCTGAAGCATAAGTCCATATCAGCCATTGCGGTTTTTGCTGCAGCTGCTCCCAAACCGAAAAAGATAAATTGGTGATAAAAAGAATAGCAACAATAAAGATTAGAAACAAAACCATCAATGCAATGGAGATTAAAACACGTGAAGATGGCAGACGTTTCATAGGGTGAGGGTCATAGAGTATATGTCATGGGGCAAGGGGAAAGAGGAAAGAAAGTGTTAAGTGTTAACACCTAACACTTCTTTGCGGAATTTCAGTTAATTAAAAACCAAATCCTCCCGTTGATTCAGTTTTCTGTCCGCCGCCTGAAGCTGCAGACAGTGCTTTCTTAATCGCATCCGGTGATGCCATAATACCCATAAAACTATTTTTACCGGCCATTGACAAGTCAGGGAAGTTCATGGCAATACGAAATTTTGCATTCAGCGCATAAACCTTACCATCTTCATGGACCAGCATTTCATAAGGTAAGTGAGCTGTGCCGCGAATGTCTTTAAAATCAACTTCCTTCATAATAGTGACATCGCTGCTCATGCCCTCAGTCATTGCCACACCGATAATGGTTTGCTGTTTGCCTGGAATATCCAGCTGATAGACTTTGCTCACACCGCCTTTTTTAGCAGCCAGAGCCGCTTTCACGTTTTGCATCGCTTTGTCATAACTACCATGTGCTGATAACACATCGGGGTCGTCATAATAAGGCATACCGAACATATAATGGTATTTTTGTAACTTCTTGGCAGTGAGACCTTTTTCAGAACCATAGGTCTGTTGTGCGCCAAGAGCAGCTTTTAATGCCGCGGCCACATCTTCCAGCTTGCCTTTCATCTGATAGCTGTTGGCCATATAAACCGGGTTGGTATAAGTCACCTGAATCGTACCCGCGACGTCCGTCACAGCAATCCGCTGCACCGCACCATAAGCACCGAATTCAGTGGCTTTAGCATTATTTTTCAAGGCATCATTGGTGACAATAATGATATTTGCGCCATCATAGGGGGCATGTTCACCAATAATTTCAAAGCCGCCTGAGCTGAGTTTCGATTTTGTATCAGCCACAATCTGAGCAAAATCACCACTGCCGGGACTGGCCAGAAAAAATGGCTTTAAGTTCTCTGCCTGAACAGCAGAAAAACTCAGCAATAAAAATAAAGCGACTGTTTTCACCAAAGCGAAGGGTCGCACGAAAGTTGATTTTTTACATAAAGAATTAAACATTTTATTATTATCTCCCTGACATTATTATGACTATTTTTTCGTTCAGTCTTCTATAATTTAATTGAGTCGTATTGATAAAGCAATTGGGTGTAGTTCCTTTGTTACGACGCTGGCAGTTCTACAATATTAGGCGAATGAATTCGCCCCTACACTACGGAATTCGGTCATGTAGGGGCGACAATCACTGCGTGACCCATAAAGGGATTCGCCTAAAGTTGTTATTTTCGAATATCGTAGCAAAAGAACTACACCCAAAGCAATTAGTAGAACACCTAAAGTAAGAAAAAGATTTTTCAGCTAATTGACCTGCACTATAAAAAAGGCACAAAAAAGGGGTCATAAAGACCCCTTTTTGTGACCAGGACGGTCTAATATCGCGAAGCACATGGATGTGCGAGAGCGATGAGTGACCAGGACGGCCTAATATCGCGAAGCACATGGATGTGCGAGAGCGATGAGTGACCGCTCAGGAAAGTTTAGAAATTCCAACCGTAAGCGATACCCCAGGCATCCTGAGACATTTTGATATCGGCTTCGCCTGCTGAACCACAATTAAAGCTTTCATCACAACCAAACAGTCCTGGAATAGAGTTACTGCCTTTAACTTCTTCTTCAAAAGCATGCATATAGAATAGAGATATTTCACTGCCGTGAGGCAGCGCATAAGTCATACCAATCGTTGCATGATCTTCAATAACTGCCGGAGCCAGAATATTAAAGAAAGTCTGATCTTTATCAATGGGCTGATCCGCATGGCTATAACCGGCACGTAGTGTTAATTGCTTATTCCACTTATATTCTGCACCCAGTTTATAGACCGTCATATCATCCCAGCCAAAGCCTGATCCATTATTGTCACCTAGTTGATTACCAGGCACCATCATACAATCACCGGATATCATTCCCAAACATGTTCCAGATTGAAGACTATTTCCAATAGAGTCAACACCACTATAATTAATTTGCTGTACATCAAATCCTAACAGAAGCTTATCAGTTGCCTTAAAAGCTAGACCAATACCATAATTTTCGGGTATGTCTAAGTCACCTTGTTCTGCGAGAAGCCCCGCATAGTCATCAAACTCATCCATATCAATTTTTGAGTTATAGACTACACCAACAGTCAGACGATCATCAAGAAAATCACCCTGCCAACCAAGAGATACACCAAAGCCCCAAGAATCATCTCGACCTTTACCTGATACATTATTAGGATCAGATGAAAACCTTGGATCTTCAAAATTACTGAGTCCCCATGCTTTAAATTGTTGATATGCAACCTGTAATGAAGCACCGACTGAGTGATTATCATTAATCATATAAGATAGTGTGGGTAATATTCTAACCTGTTCAAGGTTAATACCTGATGTAGAGGGAAAACCTCCAGCGGCCATAGAAGCCCCATCAAACATTCCCAAATTATCATAGTTAGTATTCATGCCGCCAGTGCCCACAACAGTCAAACCGATAGACATATCATCGCTTAACATGTAGTTGAAACCGCCTTCAGGAATATAAAATGGCCCATCGTTATTGCCAGTATCGTTATAATTAGCCTGAGGATTCACATTTCCACTAATTGTAGCAGTACGATCCGGATCAAAAATCTGCAGACCAAAATCAAAACGATTGCCGACACGAACCATTGCCGCCGGGTTATCAGCACCTGATACAGCGCTGTCAGCGATTGCGATACCCACTCCGGCACGACCATTGGATTTAGTACCATTACCCATCATAAACATACCATTGGTAGCCATGGCTGTTGTGGGGATTAAGATTGCGGCAGTCACTGCTGCTGCGAGAAGACGATTTTTAATCATTACGGTTGAGCTCCTTCAAAACTATTTTAGCGTCAGTCAATTGTTTGCTGCATTACCTTTATATTCAGCAGGTAAAACTAAACCGGAAAGGGTTTAGAGCAAAAACTCATGATTACTTTTTTTGATAATAGTATATTTTTATAAGATTATGTATTTATTGTAAGTCAATGTCACGCTTAAGCGTTTGTTATTATTGAAATTATCAAACTTTAAACAAAGAAATGTTTATTTTCGATGCGTTTAAAGATAACAACTTTATTTAAAACTATTTCTTTTAAATAAAAAAATGATGTTGCAAATTCACAACAACATTAGTTATTGTAAGACATTTTGTACATTATCTTGACAGATGTCAAGTAAAAACAACATTCCAGGTGATTTATTTATTGACTTTTATGCAAGTTAATGCATGCTTATATACTGATAAACAATTTATATGCAAGATTAAATAATCTTTGTTAACAAGAATTTATAACTTTAACCTTACAATAAGCTTAAACTTTGTCAAATAAATAAAAAGAAATCACTCGACAATTTTCTAAAACATTGGTATTTTTGATGAATATATTATTTTGCATTGTTGCTTTTCAATCAATTTTACCGGCAGCACCTTAATCTATCAATATAATTAGATCTGGATTGTATGCAAAATACAACACTTATTAGTTTTGATAATGAAAGGGAATAACCATAATGAATAAATCTCTTCAGACAGCCGTCGCGGCTTCTACATTCGCATCGGCACTCTGCCTGACAACAACCGGTTTCGCTTCTGGTTTTGCTCTTATTGATAATAGTGCCAGCGGTCTGGGACAGGCATATGCCGGAGCGGCGGCTGTTGCAGAAGATCCTTCCACTATCTTTTTTAATCCGGCTGGAATGATGTATCTTGAAGGCACTCAGGTCACTGCAGGTATGCATATTATTAAATCCGATGCAGAATTTAATGATAAGGGGAGTACAGCACCTCCAGGTGTTTCTATTGGAAATAATGATGGTGGAAATGCAGGTGACACTTTTTTTGTACCCAACTTTTATTATGTGCGTGATTTCGGTGAAAAATATAAAATTGGCTTAGGAGTCAACGCACCTTTTGGACTGGGTACTGAATATGATGATGGCTGGATGGGTCGCTACACCTCAACTGAATCTGAAGTTAAATCGATTAACTTTAACCCTGCCATTGCCTTTCGAGCAAATGAAAAACTGGCTATCGGTCTGGGCATGAATATTCAATATCTTGAAGCAACATTAGAAAAAGACATCAACCAAACCTATCTTGGTATGAGTGATGCTAGCTCTAAAATGAATGGTGATTCATGGGAACTTGGCTTTAATGCGGGATTTATTTATGAAGTATTGCCCACAACCCGAATTGGTGTTCATTATAGAAGTGAAATTTCACACACTCTTGAGGGTGATGTAAGATTTAGAAATTTATCACCATTGATTTCCAATGTACCTAGATTTGCAAACCAGGATGTTACTGCAAATCTAGACACACCCTCTACTTTCTCATTTAGCCTAACTCATGAACTTAATAATCGGTTAACTCTATTAGGCGATGTCACTCATACAAAATGGAGCAATTTTGAAGAATTATTAATTGAAGGTGATAATGGTGCAGAAGTTACACAAGTTGATGAAAAGTGGAATGACAGTTATCGCGTTTCTATAGGTATGAAATATCAATATAACGAACAATGGATTTTAAGAACCGGTATTGCCCATGATGAAACCCCCATTGATGACAAATACCGTACATCCAGAATTCCAGGCGATGACAGAGATTGGCTTAGTTTTGGTGCCAGCTACTCTCCAAACAGTAACTTAACTATCGATATAGGCTATGCACATTTATGGGTTGAAGATGCAAAAATAAATGAAGAATATAAGGTCATTAATCCTTCCTCCCCCACTTTCTCAAGTCCAGGTGAGTTAACAGGTGACTTTGATTCCAGCGTCGATATTTTAAGTGTTCAAGCAACCTGGAAGTTTTAAAACACTCTATTTCCATACCTCATAATCGAAGAGACCTGGTACCTCGCGACACATTAGTTTTGACCTATTCATCTGCACAGGATGACTTCTTCAGAGTGTAGGTTGGCGCTGAGCTTGCGAAGCCCAACAATAACCAGCTAATCAGGCTTATCTTGTT
>DAOVUK010000405.1 GCA_030632625.1 Gammaproteobacteria bacterium | reverse complement strand
TTCATGATTGTCAAAACCGATCACCGGGCCATAGACATAAACATTGACCAGTGGTTTGGCCGTTAAAACAGGGGCGCCGTATATACTGCCGTTGGTGGGTGGGGTTCCATCGATCGTGTTGTAGATGATCTCGGTCAGCTCGCCGCTCGCCAGCTGTGCCGGCACACGGAAGTTCATTAGTTTGATAAAGGCGTGCTCACCCTCAGGTTCGGGATCTAACTCAATCCCCAAAGGGTTGGACACGCTCCTGACGAGTCGATCGCCATCGTCAGCAAAGACAGGGGATATGGCCATCGCCAATCCCATTGCCGATGCCAAAGCTAGTGGTAGTAGTTTCATTTACATTTCTCCATTCTTCTTAACTATATTTAAAGTTAACGTCAACAGGGTTGACAGTAATTATTATTGTTTTGAAAGTGATTCCCTCCTGGAATATGAATTTAAACTATTTATTGTTCTACACAGGCCCCTCTCTGTCAGCCATGCTAATGACTGTGCTGTTTCTGTCTGTGTTTAGCACTGTGGTACCTTTAATTAAACAAAGCCGGTTTTAGTTTTAGTCTTTGACTTTGGCATTTAAGGATAAAAAATTAATCAACATTAAAGAATAAGTATATAAGCATATTTTATACCATTTAAAAATAACCTTACAAAACATATGGTTAATAACCCATGTAAATACTCTGCTTTTAACTATTGTAAAATTTTTAGACGATCAAGAAATTAATGAATTGCTTAATAATCCTGTTTTTAACTCCAGAAAAAACATTAAGCATATGATTTATATGTATTTTTTATTTTTTTGCTGATTTTTCAACTTTTTCAACACTGTCGTTAAACTGTCCATTTTTTTTACAATGTTTGGTATGCGACTTATTATGAACACTATCTTTGATCATAATTTATCCGATAAATAGTCCAGATAAACCTGATTTTTATGTAATGTAATCCACTACAAACATGACCCGGCAGTATCTTTTCCCTACGTCCGGGAGTAAACTATTATCAGCTGGTCCTTATAGCAGGTAAATCCATGCCCAATTCAGATAACAATAAGCCAAACGGTGCTACAAATATTGCCAGTGACGTGCGCAGCAATAACAACGGCGATTCAGTTCAGGCTGCGCGGGTCAGGCAGCTTGAGGACGAACTCAGGGCTTTACGTGCTGAATTTCAATCCAGTATCAGCTACCTGGAAAACAGTAACCAGGAGCTGAGAAAACAGCTGATTAAATGCACTCAGGCTGAGCAGGCGCTGGTGAAAACCGAGCAGCGTATCCGTTCTATTGTCAACACGGCCACCGATGCGATTATCAGCATCAATAGCAAGGGTAGTATTGAACATTTTAATCTTGCTGCCGAGAAGATGTTCGGCTATGACGCAGCTGAGGCGATTGGCCGCAATATCAATATACTGATGCCGTCTCCCTATCGTGAAAAGCACCAGCAATACCTTAACCATTGCCAGGAATCAAATCACTCGTCAATTATTGGCTTCACACGGGAAATCGTCGCCCGACGTAAAAGCGGCCAGATATTCCCTATCGAACTTTCGGTCAGTCAGATCGATCATCACAAATGCTATACCGGCATCATCCGTGATCTGTCCTGGAACAAAAAGCTGGAGCTGGAGTTATTAACGATTGCCGATAAAGCCCAGCGCAAGATCGGTGAAAACCTGCATGATGATATTGGCCAGGAAATGACCGGACTGGCTTTAAAGACAGAGGCTTTGCAGGCTGCCGTGTCGCACAAAGATAAAGCCGCTCAGACGCTTATCGCAGATATTATTTCCGGCCTGGATCGCACCCGGAACAAGATCAGTGCATTGTCCCGGGGACTCATTCCGGTTGCCGTGGATGCCAGAGGGCTGATCGTTGCTCTGGAAGAACTGGCCAGTAAAATAAGCACTATGTATGCGATATCATGCACTTTCAGCAGCACTGAATATGCCAGTATTTACAACCGCACGATTGCAACGCAACTCTATCATATCGCCCAGGAAGCCATTAATAATGCCATACGCCATGGTCAGGCACAACATATCCAGATTCGACTGAATAAAAATTGCAATCATTTTAATTTGAGCATAGAGGACGACGGCAGGGGTTTTTCCGGTGCAGGGAGAAAAGAAGCCAGAAGAAAAAAAGCCAGGAGAATAGAAACCAGGAGAAAAAAAGCAGGCAGAAAAGAAGCAAGGAGAAATGCAACAAGGAGAAATGAAACAAGGAGAAAAGAACATGGCATGGGACTGCACATTATGAAATACCGAAGCCGGTATTTTGGTGGTAAACTGAGCATTGAAGCGGGCAAAACAGGTGGCGTCATTGTCAGCTGTTCTTTTGACGAAGATAATGAAAATGAACAAAACTAATAAAACTAATAAAACCAATAAAAAATCCAATGCCCGTAATAAACAGCTCTGCCGTATCCTTATTGTTGACGATCATCCTGCCGTACGTGAAGGGCTGGCGGCACGTATTGCCACGGTCCCCGATATGGAAATATGCGGCGCAGCAGAAGATGCCGCTGAGGCAATGCAATTGGTGCGGAATACACATCTCGACATTGCCATTGTAGATATTTCTCTTAAAGGCGGATGCAGCGGCCTGGATTTAATCAAGCGCATTAAGGATGAAGACAGTTCATTACAAATACTGGTCTGGTCCATGCACCCTGATTCTCTGTATGCCGAACGTTCACTTCGAGCGGGTGCCCTGGGATATATTAATAAAACTCATACTACCAGCCATCTTCTGGATGCTATACAGAAAGTACGCAATAACCAGATCTATTTGAGCGAGGACACCACAAAACGCTTACTGCAGCATATGGTTGGACACGCAGAAAATAAAACCTCAAACACACCCTGTGAAGTCCTGTCGAATCGTGAACTGGAAGTGTTTATCTTGATAGGAGAAGGCTTGTCAACGAAACGGATCGCAAAACGCCTGAATATCAGCGTCCATACGGTCGAGACGCACCGGCTAAGGATTAAATGCAAACTTGATATAAAATCAGCCACTGAGCTGACCAATATGGCGACCCGCTGGTTAATGGAACATCAGTGATTTTTCAGAGCGCAGGAGAAAAAATAGAGAAGGAAAAATTGATTTTCATATATCCATTCATTGGTATTGACAATTAATTGACATTGACAATCTTTCAGCAAACAATTATCGTGAAAATATACCCTTATAAATTTTAAGGAAATCCCTGCTCATCCATTCAATGAGGTCAATGTCATGGAAATGCAAAAAAGAACCTTATTTCGCTTTATCTTATTCTTCACCTGCCTGCTGTTCGCCATAGCAGTCAGCGCCGCAAAACCTGATGCGCCTCCGGGAAAACCTGGTAATGATGATGACACGGGTTTTTCACATGAAAATCACTTCGCTGATGATTCCTATGTAGGGACAGAATCCTGTCTCGGCAACGGATGTCATGATAAGCAAGCGGCTGACGTGCTTACAACGGGTCACTGGAAATGGCAGGGAATCGCAGCAAATGTCGAGGGTGTTGAAGGCGAAATCCACGGTAAAAAGGACTTTATCAATAACTTCTGTGTTGCAGTACCCACCAATGAGGGTCGCTGCGCACAATGCCATATTGGTTACGGTTATATCGATAAAACCTTTGATT
>DAOVUK010000494.1 GCA_030632625.1 Gammaproteobacteria bacterium | reverse complement strand
TCGCCGCACCGCAATGCCTTAAAGCATATTAAACGCATTGAAGTGATCGATGAAAATACCATCGATTTTTATTTAGCTCGCTCTGATCCTCTATTTCCTTCATTTTTAGCGATAGGCATTATGCCTGAAGATCTGCTTAGGACCGGGCATTCTTTTAACCAAAATCCGATAGGCAGTGGGCCATTTAAATTTTCCCATTGGCCGTTTGATGGTCAATTATTCCTGCGTCGTGAAACTGATCAACAATTATTTGAATTCTTAAAGGTTAAAAATCCAACAGTTCGTGTTCTGAAATTACTGCGCGGTGAATTAGATTTACTGCAGAATAACTTGCCTCCGGAGCATATTTCTTTTCTCAAGGATGTGCCGGATATCCGCTATTTGACACAAACAGGCTCTAATTACAGTTATCTTGGATTCAATCTGCAGGATGCAGCTGCGGGACAGGTAAAGTTAAGACAAGCCATTGCCTATGCTCTGGATAGAGACAAAATTATTAAATATGCGCTGGGAAATGCCGCAAAAAAAGCCAATGGATTTTTCCCTGAAGAGCATTGGGCGGGTGCCGTATTAAACGATTATGATTACGATCAACAAAGAGCAATTGCACTCATGTCTGAACTGGGTTATTCAGAAGAAAAACATCTGCAGCTGACCTACAAAACATCCAGTGATCCTTTTCGAATTCGTATTGCGACGATTATTCAAAGTCAGCTGAAAGATGTTTTTATTGATGTGGATATCCGCAGCTATGACTGGGGCACCTTTTATGGTGATATAAAAAATGGACAATTTCAGCTCTATAGTCTGACCTGGGTTGGGATAAAAACGCCGGATGTTTTTCGTAATGTGTTTCATAGTGAATCTCTGCCGCCATCAGGTGCTAATCGGGGTCGACTGAAAAACAAAAAAATTGACCAGATGATTGAGACTGCAGAACAGCAGCAGGACTTAGCGGAGCAGGCCAGACTGTATCAACTACTACAGAAAGAGTTGCATCAGACATTACCTTATGTTTCATTATGGTATGAAGATAATATCGCTTTTTTTCGGCAGAATATTCAGGGTTATCAAGTATCGCAAGATGGCAATTATGATGGCCTGAAAAAAGTAAATCGGCTGTAGGGAAAATTTTAACTGTGCTGAAAAACATAAAAAACAATGATTTAACACAACATCCTCAACGTTATATCCATATTTCTATTGCTGAGCAAAGGCTGCAGCTAATTGATAAACATCAGATATTATTTGATGTTATTATTGCCACTGCAAAAAATGGTGCAGGTGAAAACTACGGCAGTGAATGTACCCCCAGAGGCTGGCATAAAATACGCGCTAAAATTGGAGCCGGCTGTGCAGAAAATACGGTGTTTACTGCGCGTAGACCAAGCGGGGAAATTTGTTCAGAAAGCTTACAGCAGGCACAGCCTGAGCGGGACTGGATTTTAAGCAGAATTATGTGGCTCAGTGGTCTGGAAGTTGGTTTTAACCGCTCAGGCAAACAGGACACCATGCGTCGATATATTTATATCCATGGTTGTCCGGATAGTATCCCCATGGGTATTCCGGATTCACATGGTTGTATCAGAATGCGTAATTCGGATGTGATGGCATTATTTGATAAGGTAGAAGTCGGGATTTCCATCTTTATCAGTGAAAAGCCTATCAGTGAAGAGCCCATTAGTGAACAAGCAGTCAATGACGTTTCAGAAAAAGACTTAAAATCAATGACTAAAAATGCTTAATTACATCATTTCCCGCCTGATCAGTGCCTTTATCGTTATTTTTGGTGTGGTTTTTATTGTCTTTATGCTTATCCATCTGGTGCCGGGCGATCCGGTGGAAGTGATGCTGGGTGAGTCGGCTACCGCCATTGACCGGGAAGCTTTGCGCCATTCGCTGGGTTTGGATCAGCCTTTGTGGCAGCAGTTTTATCATTTTCTGCAGGGCTTGCTGCATTTTGATTTGGGCCATTCATTACATTCAAAACAAGCTATATCTGAGTTAATTTCAGCCCGTATTGGGCCAACAGTAGAGCTGGCCCTGGCCTCCTTGCTGGTTGCCTTTTTAATTGCCTTTCCACTAGGAATTCTTGCCGCACTGAAAAAAGACCAGCTTGCCGATGCGGCTGCCATGAGTTTTTCCCTGCTAGGCATCTCTATACCCAATTTTTTAATGGGGCCGCTGCTAATTCTATTCTTTTCAGTCTTGCTGGGCTGGTTTCCGGTGAGTGGTAGAAGCGGACTGGGTTCACTGGTGTTGCCGGCACTGACTCTGGGGACTGCATTGGCCGCTGTTTTGTCCCGTATGATTCGGGCATCATTACTGGAAGTCTTGAACGAAGATTATATTCGTACGGCAAAAGCCAAAGGCCTGAGTAGTGCACGTATTATCGGTCTGCATGCTTTGCGCAATGCCATGCTGCCGGTGATCACTTTGATTGGCTTACAAATCGGTGCGCTTCTGGCGGGTGCGGTGATCACTGAAATCGTTTTTTCATGGCCGGGTCTTGGACAATTGACCATTGAATCCATTCAAAAGAGAGATTATCCCGTGG
>DAOVUK010000384.1 GCA_030632625.1 Gammaproteobacteria bacterium | reverse complement strand
GTTTATTAACACATTGAATAATTGCCTTGTCATTATTAATACCGTCTTTCATTAGTTCTGTAATACATTTTATTCGTTTTGCTACTACATAGTTATTTTTGTTTTCTTGATATTTTTGTATGTCTTTTAAGTATTAATCTTGTTTACCTCGAACTGCTCCTAAAGGTCATGAAGACTAAGTCAGTTCTGAAATATAATATTTTTAACCAGAAAGTACGCATTGTTTCTTTGCAGTGGTTGTGGAGTATATAAATATAAACTGAGCAACAGTCACTCAGCAAACCTTTTCTTGTGCTCTTTCTTGTCTGTATACATCCTCTCATCAGCAATTTGTAACAGAGAATTTATATTTTTTCCATCATCCGGATAAATTGCATAACCAATACTCAATGTAATTGAAAACTGGTTGTTTTTGTAGATGACAGGGCGTGTGAATTGCCCTTTAATTCGGTGTATGATTTCATCCACATCAGTTTCATCAATATAACGGTTAGAGACAAAAACAAACTCATCTCCACCCAGTCGTGCCAGTAATTCATCATGTCGAATGATTTTCTCAACCCTGGCACAAAGCTCCTTTAAAATAAAATCTCCTGCTGCATGTCCATAGCTGTCATTGATAGGTTTTAGGTTATCAACATCAATGAAGAATATATTAAATTTTATTTTTTCACGTTCGGATTTAATCCTCATCATTTCCATATACTCATGAAGACGATGCCTGTTTGAAATACCGGTTAATGAATCAAAGTTTGCCAATCGATAGAGTGAACCATCAGTTTTCATAGAGTTTATGCGATTTTCAAAATATTGATATATAAACTTCTTTACTAATATGGGAATAACAATTGAGAAAAACAATATAATGATGATTAAATTATAGCTAAAGTCATTCCAACTAAGTTGCCATATAATTTGTAAAATAAAAGGCTGTGAGACAGTGATATCAGAAAAATCTTTTTTAAATGTAAGTTCAGGAAGAATATTTTTTTCCAGAGACACAACTTTATTGTATTTTTTTTCCAATACAACAGGATAACTACCATCATCTGATGTAAAGCCCTTATGCCTTAAGATGATAGAAATATTATCTGAGATATTTAATAAGCCAGAAAAAAGTTTTTCTGATTTTATTGCCAAAAGTGCATATTTATTAGCAGTTAGTGGTTTGGGTTGGTTTACAGCAGTTTCTCTACCAACCGCACGGTGTATGACATAACCCCGTTCATCCTCAGCAAGAGTAAAAGGTCGGGTAGCCACTGGAATGCCCAATTCATAGGATTGACGCATTGCTTCTACTAAAAAGTCTGAAGAGTAGAGATCCAGTCCCACGATATTTATTTTATCAGAGAAAAAAGGTTCTTGAAAAGTGATGGGATAATAGGATGGGGAATCATTTACAGATTGCCATTGTCGTGTTTTTTCGTAATCAAAACGTTTTATATAGAAGTCTGGATAAATAGTTGTTAAATGCTTCTCAATGGCAGCACGTTGTTCATGTTGAACCATCTCAGCCACTTCAAACATGTATAGAAAGGAATAACGCTTCAACAAATTTGAAGCATACAATGATAGTTCATGATGACTAGTCTTTTCTGTTTGAGAAACATACGCAGAGAAACTTTCCAAAACAGTTTCAGAAATAAGCATTTTTTCTATCGATTCATCAGTTAAAAACTTACTGGTTTGGTCAAATGTAAATGTTGCCTTATCTAAGTCATTTTTAATCACGAAACCAATGAAAATGACAACCAATAATACCCATATAAAAAGATATAATTTGAGAATATGTAAAGATGCAGAGGATTTTTGATTTGAAGTATTCTGAAAGTAATTTCTTATCACTGTTAAATTGAAACCTATAAAATCATTAATTACCTGAGAAATTAAGTCGGGTTATAAAGCCAGTTTTCCTGTAGTAAATACCTTATTAATTGTTTATTAAACAATGATAGCATATATAAATTTACTGTCATTATTGAATGAACATGGGTACTCATAAAACAGTACAAACGCTTATTTCATCTTATTTTAGGTAGATGGGAATTGCTGCTATCTGGATAGTGCCTTCTTGTACCACATTAACCGTCTATTAGTGCTTTAGGTCAAAACCGACCCAATAAATAGGTGACTAAGTTTGATGTTTCAGGCTCAAAAAAGGATAGGCAATTCAATGATACTTTTCAATCTATAAACGAGAAATTGTTTCATTTTGATACTTCAGATTAGCTAAGTGAAGATGTAAAAGTCAGAAAAAGTGAGTCAAAGGACTGAAAATATACTGTTTGGTCTGAAGACCTACTCGCATATTCAGAAAATTGCAGTATGCTCAGAAAACAGGTGTTTCCTGAATAACTGAGATGCTCTTCATTTCAGCATCACAGCCCGGATAAAACACATCATGAGCTGCCAGATATACGGTTTTCATGGTGTTCGCTGATGAATTACAGTAGGTGATATCAAACCTGATGCGGTATTATTCAGCTTTTTTTCCTTTCATGTCACCAACAACCGCGCCTGCAGCCGCACCAATCGCTGCACCTGTCCAGCCATTACCACCAGTGAGAGCTGATATTCCAGCACCAGCTGCCGCACCAATGGCCGCACCTGAGAGCGCACCCTGCTCCCGTTGACTCATATCTGTACAGGCCACAGAACTACCCAATATAATTGCCAGCACGGGATATATCAATTTATTCATAATGTTACTCCTTTACTTTTTTAGATTTGGCTTGGCCATTTCGGTATAAAGCACCCCGATGACTGCTCGTTTGGTTTGATCAGGATGATCCGTGTAGAAATTATCAAGTTGTGTAACGATATTGGCAATTGAAATACCGGACAGACCTTCCAGTAAAACGGGAACAATGCTGCGTCCACGCATTGATTCGTAGTCCTTACCTGCCATAGCTTCCTCAATCTCAAGGATATTGCCAACTCCAAACAAAAACGCTCGTTTTTGTTCCAGGCTTGAACTCATCCAATGTTCACCGTTGACAATTTCAAGATCCTTTGCAGCCCACGCAGATACGCAAAGCACTGCAAATAAAATGGATATCAAAATGATGGATAATTTTTTCATAAGCATACTTCCTTTTAAATTTAATCGAACGAAAAATTCAATTTTCATTCTCAAAAGCCATTTCCAATCCAATAGATACGATTTAGACTTTACGGCATAAAACTATCTATTATTTAATAGACTAGTATAAATTTCACTATAAGTAAATCCCACAAAAAGAGTGACTCTACTCCTCCTGTAATCCTTTCATTAATAACCGAAGTTAAAAATAGATAGTTGTTTATGAGTGATATGAAATATCTGCTAACTGGAAATTAAGCCTTGAATTGATCTACCCCTCCAACTACTGCATAAAGGTCAAAACCGTCCCGGCGTTAGTATCAATCATTGACCAATCTATTTAGCCGTATGGCTTTCTTATTATTAAATTAAGAGGTTTGATAATACTTTTCTATAAACGATATGATTAGCGCAAGACATACCATAGAAAAAGGATGAATAAGACAATTATGGTTACTTCAATCATGATGATCATCTTCAGAGCCTATAATCGGGTATCGACAAGTTCATTTTGATCAGAACTGCAAAATATGCGAGTTACTCTCATATTGTCAAGAGCAAAAGTTTCATTATGTAGTATCGCCTTCGACAACAAGGCAAATATCTTGATAGGTTTTATTCGTATTGTAGGCAATTAGTTGTTTTAGCTGCAATCTTATTTGGGCATTTGTCTCCGGACTTAACCAGTAGCATTGTGAGTTAATCGCCGGGCAAAATATATTCACTTCATGTCCAAGGGTATATTGACCTCGATAACGAAGCGTTTTATTGCCAGCAAAAGCGGATACT
>DAOVUK010000126.1 GCA_030632625.1 Gammaproteobacteria bacterium | reverse complement strand
TTTCATCAGGAGGGACGCTTTGTTCCTTATACCTGCACTCAATGTTCTGAGGCATGGTGTCAGCAGGCCTGTCCTGTGGATGCCATTAGTTTGAATCTGGTGACCGGTGCCAAGGAAGTCAACGAAAGTACCTGTGTCGGCTGTAAAGTGTGTACCATTTCCTGTCCTTTCGGAACGATTAATTACAATCAAAGCACTGGTAAAGTGATTAAATGTGATCTCTGTGGTGGTGATCCCAAATGTGTGTCCGCCTGTCCTACACAGGCCATTACTTATGTTGATGCCGATCAAACCGGATTGGACAAAATGCGTAAATGGGCGACAGAAACTGATAACGCAGCCTCTAACACTGCAGCAAACGCGTAAAGGAGAACAACAATGTCTTGGACAGGAAAATTATTACGTATCAATTTGAGCAGTGGAGAAATTACCACTGAAGCACTGAATGAACAGTGGAAAAATGATTATCTGGGATCGCGCGGCCTGGCAACAAAATATCTTTCTGAGGAAATTGACCCGGCCTGTGAACCTTTAAGCCCTGAAAATAAGATGATTATGGCAACAGGTCCTCTGACGGGCACAATGGCTGCCACGGGCGGACGTTATGTGGTGGTAACCAAAGGGCCATTGACCAATTGTGTGGCTTGTTCAAATTCTGGCGGCTTTATCGGTGCTGAAATGAAAAATGCCGGCTGGGATATGATTATTTTTGAAGGAAAATCACCTGAACCTGTATATCTTTATGTTGAAAATGATAAGGCAGAATTACTGCCTGCTGATGATATCTGGGGTACATCAGTCTGGCATACCGATGAATGGCTGCATAATAAGCATCAGGATCCATTGCTGCGTATTGCTGCTGTTGGTCGTCCTGCCGAAAATGGCTGTTTCTATGCTGGTATCATTAATGATCTGCACCGGGCAGCAGGGCGTTCCGGTGTCGGCACGGTGATGGCATCTAAAAACCTTAAGGCAGTTGCCATAAGAGGCACTCTGGGTGTGGGTAATCTGGCTGATCCGCAAGGCTTTATGAAAGCGGTGAATGACGGCAAAGCCGTTCTGGCAGATAACCCGGTCACAGGTCAGGGCCTGCCAACCTATGGTACTCAGGTACTGATGAATGTCATTAATGAAATTGGTGCGCTGCCGACCAACAATATGAAAGATGTGCAATTTGATGGTGCGCATGCCATCTCCGGTGAAGCCATGCACGAACCCAGAAAATCTGATGGCCGTCCAAATTTAACCACTAATGCGGCCTGCTTTGGCTGTACTATTGCCTGCGGTCGTATTTCAACCATTGATCAGGGGCACTTCAGTGTCAAAAACAAAGCAAAATACTGGGGTAACTCCGGTGGTCTGGAATATGAAGCCGCATGGGCATTAGGTGCTGATAACGGTGTTGATGACTTAGATGCACTGACCTATGTTAATTTTATCTGTAATGAGGAAGGTTTTGATCCCATTACCTTTGGCGCAACTGTGGCAGCGGCAATGGAAATGTATGAAGACGGTGACTTAACTCAGGAACAAACCGGCGGCATTGCCTTTAACTTTGGTTCAGCAGAAGCTCTAACCAAAGCCGTTGAATGGGTGGCAGCAGGTGAAGGCTTTGGACAGGATTTAGCATTGGGTTCTAAACGTCTGTGTGAAAAATATTGTCGACCTGAACTGTCTATGACAGTGAAAGGTCAGGAATTTCCAGCCTACGATCCTCGGGGTATTCAGGGAATTGGTTTGAATTATGCGACCTCTAATCGCGGTGCCTGTCATTTGAGAGGTTACACGGTTGCTTCTGAAGTGCTGGGCATACCGGAAAAAACGGATCCATTAACAGCAGAGGGAAAACCCGCTCTGGTCAAAGCTTTTCAGGATATTACCGGCGCTGTTGATTCGAGTGGTTTATGTTTGTTTACTACCTTTGCCTGGACACTGGATAATATCGCACCTCAGATCCAGGCAGCTTGCGGCAGTCAATGGACAGCTGATTATCTCTATGAGGTAGGTGAGCGTATCTGGAACATGGAACGTGATTTTAATCTCAAAGCAGGCATTACCAGCGCCGATGATACTTTGCCGGAACGCCTTCTAACAGAAGCTGCAAAAACAGGACCTGCTAAAGGTCTGGTTTCTCAGGTAAAAGAAATGATGCCTGAGTATTACCAGTTACGTGGCTGGAGTGAAAAAGGTGTGCCTACTGATGAGACCAGAAAGCGTCTTGGCCTTAAAGATCAGGGATAATAACAATATGCACTATATTATAGTCGGGGCGGGCCCTGCGGGGGTGATTGCCTGCGAAACGATTAGAAAACGGGATCAAAATGCGCAAATCACTTTGCTTAAGGGGCAAAAAGAACCACCTTATTCACGTATGGCAATTCCTTATTTCCTGGAAGAAAAAATTGCAGAAAATGGTACTTATTTGCGTCACGACACTGAGTATTTTAGTGATTTAGACATTAATATTAACAGTGAACTGGTCAGTGAGGTGAATACTGAAAAAAATAGTATCTTATTATCAGATGCTAATACACTGGTTTATGATAAGTTGTTATTAGCAACCGGTGCAACTGCTGTATTACCGCCCATTGATGGTATTGATTCTGATCATGTCCACACGTGCTGGACTCTGGAAGATGCCCGTAATATTGCTGAAAAGGCCGTGCCCGGTTCATCACTGGTTTTGATGGGGGCTGGTTTCATTGGCTGTATTATACTGCAGTCATTGCTCAAACGAGGGGTTGATCTCACGGTTGTGGAAATGGGCGATCGTATGGTCCCCAGAATGATGGATGATACTGCAGGCGGCTTATTAAAAGCCTGGTGTGAATCTAAGGGCGTTAAGATCCTGACTGGTGAGCAGGTGACTTCAATAAGTGAAACTAATACGTCTCAAAAGCAGCCTCTGCAGGTCAATCTGAAAAATTCTGAGTCTTTGTTTGCTGATCTGCTGATTTGTGCAGCGGGGGTAAAATCAAATACAGGCTTTCTTGAAAACTCTGCAATTGCACTGGATCAGGGTATTCTGGTTAATCAGTTTTTACAGACCAATATTGATAATGTTTATGCGGCTGGCGATGCGGCACAAGGACTGGATTTTTCTGATCAATCCCGGCAGGTGCAGGCTATTCAGCCTACTGCAGTAGAACATGGGCGCATCGCTGCAGTTAATATGGTAGAAAATAACAGCTGTGTTCACCATGGCAGTATTAATATGAATATTCTGGATACCATGGGATTAATTTCAACATCTTTCGGTCAATGGATGGGTGTTGGCGGCGGTGAAGAAAGCATTCTTCTGGATGAAAAGAATTATCGCTACCTCAATCTACAGTTTAAAGGTGAGCAGCTGATTGGTATTAGTACGCTTGGACATACTCAACATATTGGTGTTGTCCGGGGATTGATACGAGGCAAAGTAAAACTGGGCATCTGGAAGGAAAGACTGATGAAGGATCCGAGTCGTCTTATGGAAGCTTATCTGGCAAATGTTTAAATTGACTATCTTTAACAAATGAACGGTGGCAAATGGACTCTCATTAAATGAATATCACTCTTAAATGTTTTGCTGGATTGAAACGGCATTTACCGCCTCATGCTAAAGCTAATGCGGCTGTGGTTGAAGTGGGTGCTGAAATGAGTGTTCATCAGGTGATCGATCTTTTTAAAATTGATCGCGAAGAAGCTTATCTAGTCATTCTAAATGGTGTTTTTGTGTGCCCCCCTGATAGAGATTCAACCATTCTCCAGGAAAATGATACTCTGGCATTGTGGCCGGAAGTTGCAGGTGGCTAAGTCCCTGTCATTTTCTGTTGTTGAAAAAGAAATGGGCTATACTCGCCTGGAATTTGTCAATCAGTTTAAAAGTTTTGCCAGGCATTTTAGTGAAACAGTAAACTATACGATTGTTGATAATAGCATTATTGTTCACTTCAATGACAGCTCAAACCCTGACTCAGCTTTAACCATTCATTTTTTTGCACAGGCCGATCGCTCTATTGGCTCTCTCAGGATCCCTCGTCTAACAGTACAATTTACCTTTAATAATTATACTGAATTTGAGCAAAAACAATTTTTTAAAAAGTTTAATTTGTCGTTTCAACGTGGGGGAGGCTGATGCACTTCTCTGAAAACAAGCATAGAGAGATGAGTGATAATGATTTATTGCGCTATAGCCGTCATATTATGCTCCCTGAAATTGACTTTGAAGGTCAGCAAAAACTATTAGCAGCGAAAGTGCTGATTATCGGTGCCGGAGGTTTAGGCTCACCTGCTGCACTTTATTTGTCCGCCAGCGGCGTTGGTGAAATTACCATTGCCGATCATGATAAGGTTGAGTTAAATAATCTGCAGCGTCAAATTGCCTATGATGAAGACAGTCTGGGTCAGAGCAAGGTCAGTTCCTGTGCCCATCGAATGGAAAATATTAATTCTGGGATTAATGTGCTTCAGCTTGATGAGAAGCTGACCGGCAGACAATTATTGTCACAGGTAGCTGCAGTTGATGTTGTGCTGGACTGCACGGACAATTTAAGCACCCGGTTTGAAATTAATCAGGCCTGCGTGGCTCATAATAAATGGCTGGTATCTGCCGCGGCCATTCGCTGGGAAGGTCAAATATCAGTTTATCATTGCGGCTCTCAACAAAGCCCCTGTTATCATTGCTTGTATGGTATGCGAGCGGCTGGAAGCAAAGAATCAAGCCAAAATTTTAGTAACTCTTATAGTAACTCTTATAGTAACTCTTGTAGTAACAATGGCATTTTATCACCTGTTGTTGGTGTTATGGGCAGTATGCAGGCTATTGAAGTGATCAAACTGATCATAAATAAGGGTGATTCTTTGATGGGGCGGGTGTTATTATTTGATGCTTTAAGCATGCAATGGGAGTCTATGATCCTGGCAAAAAATCCAGACTGTTCTGTGTGTGCGAATGCCTGACTGGAATGGAAAAGGTGTTAAACTGTGAATGATTTGTCCATGGCTACTCTACAGGCACTTAATTTATTATTCAGTGGTGATACTGAACTCTGGGAAATTATTTTTTTATCGTTCAGTGTCTCCTTCAGGGCTATCCTGTTTTCAGCTCCGCTGGCCATTATGATTGCGTTTTGCCTTGCTTATCTGCAATTTCCTGCGCGTCGTTTTTTTATTGCTTTATTTAACACTGCAATGTCTATTCCTGCAGTCGTGGTTGGTTTAACACTTTATCTGCTGCTCTCCCGCAGCGGCCCCCTGGGTGATTTGAAATTATTATTTACTCAGGAAGCAATGATAATAGGGCAGATGGTTCTGTGTTTTCCTCTTCTGGTGGCATTGAGTCATGCAACGTTGCAAGCTGTTGACAGGCGCGCCTGGGAAACTGCGATTACTCTTGGTGCACATCCTTTTCGGGCGGTATTTACGGTGTTAAAAGAAGCCCGTTTTGGTTTAACTGCTGCTATACTTGCAGGATTTGGCCGAATTATTGCTGAAGTAGGGAGCTCTATGATGGTCGGCGGCAATATTCTTCATTATACGCGAAACATTCCCACTGCGATTGCACTGGAAACCAGTAAGGGCAGTTTTGCTCAGGGAATTGCATTGGGAATCGTATTATTACTCATGGCTTTACTGCTCAATTTGTTTTTAACTTATATTCAGGGGCAGGGTGAACATTCTTTATGAGCATCTTGAATAAACAGGCTACTATTCTTAAGCTGGGTGATATAAATTACAAAAGAAATAAACAGATTATTCTGCATAATCTTAATTTTGAAATAAGCTCCGAGAATTTTATCCTGATGACCGGGCAAAATGGTTCAGGTAAGTCAACCTTATTAAAAATTATGGCAGGATTACTCAAGCCTGACAGTTTTGATTTATCTTATAAACAGTGTGTGCAGACTAATAGCATTGAAAAGAAGAACTCCTGGTCTGCCGCCAAGAAATTTTTACGGCAAAATTTTTGTTATCTGCACCAGACACCCTATCTTTTCAGCGGTACTGTTTATGATAATATTGCATACGGATTAAGACATCAGGGTTTAAGTCGATCAGAAATAAGTCATAAGGTGAGTGAAGCATTAAAAATTATTGCTTTGCCGCATCTGGGCAATAGAAATAGTTATGCGCTTTCCGGTGGAGAAAAACAACGGGTCGCTATTGCCCGTTCATGGGTCATTCATCCTGCTTTTATTTTATTAGATGAACCTTTTGCTAATATGGACAAACATTCCCGAAACAGCGCCTATGATATAATTAATCAACTGAAAGAAGATAATATCGGCATTATATTAACGAGTCATGACCCTCATAGCGGTGAATTGGATTTTAATCGCCATATGCATTTGCATCAGGGTGGTATGATTGAAAAACAAGCGTAGAGACGTTGCATGCAACGTCTCTACTATAAATAGTGTCCATCCGGAAATAGTTGTTTTTTAACTTCCCCCTTCTACCAAAAGTAGGCGCCCTGAGGCGAAGAAGGGGGAAGTTAAAAGCAGAATAAACGGATGAACACTAAATAAGGTTATTTATGAATAATACAATTTCCGTTGATGCTGCAATCGACATTATAAAAAAGCAAATTAAACCTCTGATCAATCAACAGACGGTTATTTTACCCAATGCTCTGGGTAAAACGCTCGCAGAAGATATAATTTCACCCATCAATGTACCAGTTTATCAAAACTCAGCAATGGATGGGTATGCTTTTAATTTTCAACAGTTGTCTGCTGATGGCAATAACATATTAAAAAATGTGGGTACTTCTTTTGCTGGCACTCCTTATGACGGGGAACTGTCTGAGGGTCAATGCATAAGGATTATGACTGGCGCAAAAATGCCTGATAATGCTGACACCGTTATAGAACAGGAAAAAGTATCGGTTAAAGATAATAATGTTGAAATTAATGCAGATATTCGCAACGGTCAGAATGTTAGGAATATTGGTGAAGACATCGCTAAAGACAGTGTGGTTTTGTCTGCCGGGCAATCATTAGGTGCTGCGCAAATGGGCGTTTTAGCTTCATTAGGTCTGGCCTCACTGAAAATAAGACGTTCGCTAAGAGTTGCTGTTTTTTCAAGTGGTGATGAAATTCGCAGTATCGGTGAAGCTTTGCAGGGTAGTCAAATCTATGATAGTAATCGTTATACTATCAATGGCATGCTTAAGGATTTGGGTGTTGAGGTCATTGATATGGGCGTTATTCCCGATAATCGAACAGCGATAAGTAATGCCTTGATTGAGGGTGCTGCAGAAGCTGATATGGTGATTACCTCAGGTGGTGTGTCTGTCGGGGATGCTGATTATATCAAACAATGTCTGGAGGAATCAGGGCGGATCCATTTTAGCAAACTGCATTTAAAACCGGGAAGACCTTTGACCTTTGGTGAGATTAACAATACTCACTTTTTTGGTCTGCCCGGTAACCCGGTTGCGGTCATGGTTACCTTTATGTATTTTGTCCGGCCAGCCATTAAACGTTTAATGGGGCAGGGTGACTCACCTCTGTTTAATCTGCAGGTGCCCTGTCAGACTAGTTTACGAAAGCTGCCGGGAAGAACTGAAATTCAACGGGGTGTTTTACAACAGGACCCGCATCTGGGGTTGATCGTTAAAACCACAGGAAAACAGGGTTCAGGTGTTTTAAGTTCAATGAGCAAAGGCAATTGTTTTATTTATCTGGATCATGACAGTGGTTCTGTTAATGCTGGAGATAATGTGACAGTACATCCGTTTAAGTTATTGTAATACCAATATGTGCTCAATTTCTGAATGCTTGAAAATGATGTTGGCGATAAAAATAAGTTAACTGTTTTTTTGATGCTCTTCCATATATTGCCATAATATC
>DAOVUK010000109.1 GCA_030632625.1 Gammaproteobacteria bacterium | reverse complement strand
CTGTTATCAGGCGGCCAACTGGATAAAAATCGGCAGAACAAAAGGACGGGGCAGACAGGATAAACACAACCAATACGCTTTAACTCGTAAGGCTATTTATGTTTATCCTGTTGACAAAGACTTCAGACAGGCAATGGGGTTGTCAGTGAATGCGGGACTGGGTGCCTTGAAACTCACGGATGGTCTGGATGGCAATCAATGGGCAGAACATGAATTTGGTGGTGCCCCATTAGGCGATGCCAGATTAAGTAAACGACTGGTGAGTATTGCTCAGGCAAAAGGAGAATCACCCGGACGTGCTTTTAGTGGTGCAGCCAATGGTGACTGGCCAGCAACCAAAGCGTACTATCGAATGATTGATCAGCCTGATGGCTCAGCAGTGAGTCTGCCCAATATTATTGAGCCTCACCGCAGACGTACGGCAAGGCGTATGATGGATCAAAAGACCGTATTGTGCATACAGGATGGCAGCGAAATCAATTATACCAATTTGGATCAATGCACAGGTTTAGGGGTATTAAAGGCCAATCAGACAGGTGCCAAAACAAAAGGCATGAATTTACATTCTACTTTTACCGTGACCACCAACGGCTTGCCATTAGGCATTCTAAAGTCACAGTGTCTTTCACCCAAAGAGAAAGAGGTTAATGATAAAAGGAAGCCGTCTGCAATACCGATTGAAGAAAAGAAAACCTTTGTCTGGATTGAACACCATCGTGATTTGGTTGAGTTGTCTAAAGAAATGCCTCAGACTCAGTTAGTTGACGTCTGTGATCGGGAAGCTGATTTCTTTGAATTATTTGATGAACAACGCCGAACCTCCAGTGTTGACCTGCTTGTTCGAGCCAGCCATAATCGCAACATTAAACAAAAGCCCTTTAAACTCTTTACAGCGGTTAGAGAAACGCCCGTGCAAGGCTGGGTACGGGTACCCATCCCGAAAGAAAGTGCCCGTCCTAAAAAAAGTAAGCAAAAAGCACGTAAAGCCAGACCAGCACGTTTGGCAGACTGTGCTGTTCGTATACTGCACCTTAAACTGCCAGCACCCGAGTATTATGCTGATAAGGAGCCTGTAGAGCTTTGTGTCGTTCATGCATTAGAAGAAAATCCACCCTCAGAAACCGATCCGGTTGAGTGGTTTTTATTGACCACAATGAATGTTGTTTCCAGTGCGGATGCAGAGCAATGCCTCCGCTGGTATACTTTACGCTGGCGTATTGAGGATTGGCATCGAGTACTCAAATCAGGTTGTCGTATTAACGATTTAGCTAACGAAACAGCTGAGCGTTTACGCCGTGCTATTGGTATCAATCTGGTCATTGCCTGGCGAATTATGTTAATGACATTACTGGGCAGAGAAACCCCTGAGCTTCCAGCTGAAGTATTGTTTTCAGATATAGAGCTGCGAACGCTAAGAGCTTACGCAAAAAAAAAGGAATAAGACCACCCATACTTCTGGGTGAAGCGGTTACACTGGTTGCAAAAATTGGTGGATACCTTGATCGCAAAAAAGATCCGCCGCCAGGACACCAGATACTCTGGCATGGCTATCTTGAGTTTCAATATATGTGCATGGGTTTTGCGTTACTGGAAGAAGACAGGTGATTGTCCGGTGCTACTTATGGGTAATAGGCAGTCCTAGTACTAAGGGACGTTTTGGTTAATTGAGTTTACTCTGAGACTTAGAATGTCGGCACTGAATCAGTAAGCCGTCATTTCGTGAAAAAGTGTTGATTGACAGCTTAATGCTGTGAAGAGATATTTTATCACGGCAATTTATTGGCAAATAGGGAATAGACTTTCACCAATTGTTCAGCAAGAAAAATCATCAAATTACTACGTCTAACAAATATTATATCACCGTCTAATTGTTATCCAGGTGTCGTCAAAATGTAGTTGCAAGATACGAAATAACAAATAGAGCATAGGCAGTCTCTCCAAATTCAGCAGTAAAAATAATCTGAAAGATATCATCAGTTTCGCTGGTCCTTATTTACTGCACACCTGAAATAATTGCATGGTTTTTATCCAGTTGAATTGGATCACTTAAAAACAATAAGTCATCTGTCTTGTTTGTTGTCAAATGACTTCTATACTGATGATTAAGACTTATGGATACCAACAGGAAAAACTTAATTTTGGAGTTTAAAATGCATTTTATGCAGCAATACACAAAGAAAAAAACAATTCTTGCTTTGATCTTGATTGTAAATGCACTTTTAATATCCTCTTTTGTCGCAGCAAAACAAATAGGGACTTCTTCTGCTTCTATTTTGACCTTAGAGCAGGCAGAAGAAATTGCTTTAACTGATGAGCCCGGCATTGTCAGTCAGCAATGGCAATCCCAATCCTTATCAGAACAAGCCATTGCTGACGGGCAATTAATGGATCCGAAACTGCAGCTCGGACTGGCTAATCTGGCTGCTGATAATTTTGAGTTTGATCAGGAAAACATGACTCAATTTAAAGTCGGAATTCTACAGCAATTCCCATCAGGTAACAGCCTCAATATCAAGCAGCAGAAAACCCAGAAACAATCTGAACTCATATTATCCAAAATCTCCGATCGTAAACTATCCATCATAAAAGAAGTTCGTGTGACCTATCTGGAAATTTTATATTGGGAAGAAGCCAGGAAAACCATTAAAAAAAATAAGTACTTTTTTTCCCAACTGGTTGCTATTGTACAGTCCATGTTTTCAGTTGGAAAAAATAATCAACAGGATCTTATCCGGGCACAATTAGAATTAAGCCGCCTGGATGATCGAATGGTAAAAATTACTCAAAAAATTAATACTCAACGCTCTAAATTATCCCGTTGGATAGGTTCTAATAATAGTTATAAAACGCTCACTACAAAGCTGCCGGAATTGCTGCTTCCTGATATCTCAGGGCTACTAGTTTTTTCAAGTTCAGAAAATATTGATGATTTAAGTCAACCTTTTTTTACTCATCCCAGAATTCAGGAAATTGATAAACAATTACAAATCAGTCAAAAAGAGATTGAATTAGTTAAAGAAAGTTATAAACCGGGTTGGGGACTGAATGTAAGCTATGGCTATCGTGATAATCATCCCAATGGAACCAAACGTTCAGACTTTATTTCTGCAGGTGTCACTATTGATCTGCCCTTATTTACCGCTAATCGTCAGGACAAAAAACTATTATCCAGGGAACACCAGTATCAGGCATTAAAAGATAAACGAATTGAATTATTGCGTCAATTGGTGGCTGAACTGCAGCAGGAAATCGCTATTGAAGAACAACTGCAGAAAAGGCACCAGCTCTATAATAGATTGCTGCTGCCGCAGGCGAAACAGCAGACACAGGCCTCTTTATTAGCTTATCAGTCTGATAGGGGAGATTTTTCTGATGTCATGCGAGCCTATATTGATGATCTCAATGCTCATCTGGATGAACGGAGAATTGCTGTTGATCATCTTCAGACCAATGCCAGGATTTTATATTTTGTGTCTGGTTTTGAGCAGTAGATTTAAGTAACTTCTCAATAAGTCCGTGCAACTATTCTCTATTACCGTCATTCCCGAAGTCTTTTATCGGGAATCTATTGCTATAGATGGATCCCCGATTAAAGATTTCGGGGATGACGATATTATTTCAGGATAGTGATGGACTTATTGAGAACTTACAGATTTAATACTTAACACATTAATACTTAACACTTAATACTTTCATCAAGGAATTTTCTTGTGAACAAACTTTTATCCGTTTTTATCCTGCTCACTATCGGTCTGCTTGCCGGTTATTATGGTCAACCCTTTATTCATCAGCAATTAAAGTCAGCAGGTCTCATCTCTGCAGAGAAAAGTGATGCAGATAATTCTTCGGGTGAGAAAAAGGGTGAGAAAAAGATTCTCTATTGGGTGGCACCTATGGATGCTAATTACCGACGTGATAAACCCGGACAGTCTCCTATGGGGATGGATCTTGTTCCCGTCTTTGAGGATAAAGGCGGGGAAGAGGGTGTTGTTAAAATATCACCGATGGTACAAAACAATTTGGGGGTTCGTGTCAGCAGCGTTAAAAAAGGTTCCCTGGACAGAGAGATCAAGACGGTTGGTTATATCACTTTTGATGAGGAGAAACTCTACCACCTGCATACCCGGGTAGAAGGCTGGGTTGAGAAACTGCTGGTAAAAACAACGGGTGAAATAGTTAAAAAAGGTCAAAAATTATTAGAGCTTTATAGTCCGGCACTGGTGAGTGCTCAGGAAGAATATGTAATTGCTTTAAAAAGTAATAATAAGGTTTTAATTAAAGCATCAAAAGATCGATTAATTGCTCTTGGAATCAGCCATGGAGAAATTAAACAATTAGAAAAAACACGAAAAATTCAACAACGTATTGCTTATTTTTCAAAACAGGATGGTTTTATTGAAAACATGAATATTCGTGAAGGTATGTTTGTAAAACCTGCCATGGATGTATTAACTATCGGTCAGATTGATACGGTGTGGGTGATTGCCGAAGTCTTTGAGCGTCAAAGCGGCCGGGTCAAACAAGGGCAGACGGTTGATATGACAGTAGCTGCTTACCCACATAGAAGCTGGAAAGGTATTATTGATTATATCTATCCCGTACTCGATGATAAAACCCGTACTTTACGGGTACGGATCCGTTTTAATAATCCTGAGCAATTATTAAAACCCAATATGTTCTCCCAATTAATTATTCACAGCAGTTTTAATGCAGATGCTTTGTTTGTGAAGCGTGAGGCGATTATCAGAAACGGGCAAATGGAAAAGGTAGTAAAAGCATTGGGTGATGGAAAATTCTTATCTGTTAGAGCAAAAACAGGCAGTGAGAGCGGTAATTATATTGAGATCCTCGAAGGATTACAGGAAAACGATCAAATCGTTACCTCAGCACAATTTTTGATTGATTCAGAATCTAGTTTGACTGCTTCATTTGAGCGTATGGAAATGCCAGTGGCCAGGGACGATCAAACTACTAATTCGACTGAACAAAATGATAAACAGGTGTGGATAAACGGTCAGATAGTCGATGTCATGGCAGAACACAGTATGTTAACCATTCAACATGAAGCGGTGAGTGCCTGGGGATGGCCAGACATGCTGATGGATTTTCCAGTTAAAAAGTCCATTACCTTAAATACACTCAAAGCAAAACAAAATATCTATTTTCTGGTTGAAAAGCATGATGATGGTTCTATTGAAATCATAGAAATAAATGCTGCAGAAAAAATTGAGGAATTATAATGATTGCCTCAATTATCCACTGGTCTATTCGCAACCGCTTTTTTATCATTTTATCCACTTTTATTCTGTTTGCTGCCGGTATCTATTCCGTTAAGCAAACACCGGTTGATGCCATTCCTGATTTATCCGATGTTCAGGTGATTGTTAAAACCTCTTTTCCCGGTCAGGCACCACAGGTCGTAGAAGATCAGGTGACCTATCCATTAACTACCGCTATGTTATCGGTACCTAAAGCCGTCACTGTGCGGGGTTATTCATTTTTTGGTGATTCCTATGTCTATATCATTTTTGAAGAGGGTACCGATCTGTATTGGGCGCGCTCAAGAGTACTGGAATATCTCAGTCAGGTAGCCTCCTCTTTGCCTGACAATGCCCAGTCCCAGCTTGGCCCGGATGCTACAGGGGTAGGTTGGGTGTATGCGTATGCCCTGGTCGATAAAACAGGTCAAACCGATATCAGCCAGTTACGCAGTCTGCAGGACTGGTTCTTAAAATATGAATTACAGACCGTTCCGGGTGTATCAGAAATTGCCACCATTGGCGGCATGGTCAAACAGTATCAAATCATAGTCGATCCTGAAAAACTACGTGCTTATAATATTCCTCTGAGTTTAATCAAAACAGCAGTGACCCGGGGTAATCAACAGGCAGGTGCCTCAGTCGTCGAGATGGGGGAGGCTGAATATATGGTCACGGCAACAGGCTATATACAAAAGGTTGAGGATATTAAAAAAATCCCTTTGGGGCTCAATGCCAATGGAACACCTTTACAATTAAAAGATGTCGCCGATGTAATCACCGGTCCGCAAATGCGCCGCGGTATTGCTGAATTGAATGGAGAAGGAGAGGTAGTGGGCGCTTACGTGGTAATGCGTTTTGGAGAAAATGCTCAAAAAACCATTGAACTGATCAAGAAAAAGCTTGATGAGTTAAAAAAGGGCTTACCGCAAGGGGTTGAAATTATCACTACTTATGATCGCTCCACTTTGATCAATCATGCTGTGGATAATTTATATGAAAAATTACTGGAAGAATTTATTGTTGTTGTTTTAATCTGTGCCATTTTCCTGTTTCACTTTCGATCCTCTCTGGTCATAATTATAAGCCTGCCCATTGGCATTCTGGGTGCGTTCATCATCATGCATATGCAGGGACTTAATGCCAATATTATGTCTTTGGGCGGGATAGCCATCGCCATTGGTGCAATGGTTGATGGTGCTATTGTGATGGTAGAAAATTTACATAAGCATATTGAAAAAACACCACTAACCGATAGTAATCGCTGGCAGATTATTGCACAGGCTTCTATTGAAGTAGGCCCACCGCTGTTTTTCTCATTGCTTATTATTACCATGAGTTTTTTGCCGGTATTTACCCTGGAAGCTCAGGAGGGAAAAATGTTTTCTCCTCTGGCTTATACCAAAACCTATGCTATGGCCATGGCTGCGGGCTTATCCATTACACTGGTACCGGTTCTTATGGGCTATTTTGTGCGTGGAAAAGTTCTACCAGAACATAAAAATCCAGTGAATCGTCTGGTCACCTGTATTTATAGGCCGATCATTAAAACAGTTTTAGATGCACCCAAAACTATGGTGTTTCTGGCATCGATTGCATTGATCATAGGTTTATGGCCTGCAACTCAAATTGGCAGTGAATTTATGCCGCCCCTGGATGAAGGTGATTTGATGTATATGCCGACAACCTATCCGGGTATTTCCATTGGCAAGGCCAGAGAACTGCTGCAGCAAACTGACAAATTGATTAAAACCTTACCTGAAGTAAAGAATGTGTTTGGTAAAATCGGCAGGGCAGAGTCTGCTACCGATCCAGCCCCTTTGACTATGATTGAAACACTGATTCAATTAAAACCCAAAAGTGAGTGGCGTGAGGGTATGACAACTGCAAGTTTGCGTAGAGAACTGGATAAACTGGTTAAATTTCCGGGTTTAACCAATGCCTGGGTGATGCCTATTAAAACTCGCATTGATATGCTTGCAACAGGAATCAAAACACCGGTTGGAATTAAAGTAGCGGGTCCTGAACTGAAACAGATTGAAAAAATTGGTAAGCGTTTGGAACAGGTTCTAAAAGATGTCGATGGTACGGCATCAGTATACTCAGAACGAGTTGCAGGAGGTCGTTATATTAAAGCCCGTATTGACAGAGATAAAGCGGCCCGATATGGGTTAAATATTGCCGATGTGCAGCAAGTCATAATGACCGCTATTGGTGGTATGAAAATTTCACAATCCATCGAAGGTCTGGAACGTTATCCGATCAATATTCGTTATCCGCAAAGCTATAGAGATTCTGTGGAAAAGATCCGTTTATTACCCCTACTGACAAAAAATAATCAACGTATTGCTCTGGCCGATGTAGCTGATATTAGAGTAGAGGATGGCCCTCCGGCAATAAAAAGTGAAAATGCCCGTCTTAATGGCTGGACATTAGTGGACATTGAAGGCCGGGATTTGGGCTCCTATGTGGCTGAGGCACAACGTGTGGTTGCAGAGCAGGTCGAACTTCCTGCAGGATATTCCATCAGCTGGTCTGGTCAGTATGAATATATGGTCAGAGCCAAAGAAAGATTATCTATTGTAGTCCCTTTGACTTTGGGCATTATTATATTATTACTTTATGTTAACTTTCGTAATATTATTGAAGTGATGATCATTATGGGTACCTTGCCATTTGCACTCATTGGTGGTTTTTGGCTGATATACCTGTTGAAATTTGAAATGTCCGTAGCGGTTGGTGTGGGCTTTATTGCTCTGGCTGGAGTTACAGTGGAAATTGGTGTGCTGATGTTAGTTTATCTAAATCAGGCCTATAAGAGAATTTCAGAGAAAGTACTACAGCAAAATCGTAGTTTATCATTACAGGATGTTAAACTGGCGGTATTGGAAGGAGCAGGGCAAAGAGTACGGCCCATAATGATGACCGTTGCTGCAATAGTAGTCGGTCTTATTCCCATTATGCTGGGAGAAGGTACCGGTTCTGAGGTGATGCAGCGTATCGCTGCTCCTATGATTGGAGGTATGATCAGTTCACTAATATTGACATTATTGGTCATTCCTGCCATTTATTATTTGTGGAAGGGAAGTCGTCTGCATTGAATTATTGGGTCTCCAACAATATAGGGATGTATTTGCCACACTTTGAGTAACTTCTCAATAAGTCCGTGCAAACTTTTCTCTATTTACGTCATCCCCGAAGTCTCTTATCGGGGATCTATATCTAACAATAGATTCCCGATTAAAAGCCTGCCCCTAGCGAATGCAGGGGACTTCGGGAATGACGGTATAATTTTAAGGATAGTCAT
>DAOVUK010000188.1 GCA_030632625.1 Gammaproteobacteria bacterium | reverse complement strand
GAAATACTTCTTTGTATCAAGTGATGTCACCATCTCCGGCAATAATTGCAGCATCACCGTCCTTCTGTGCAATATTTATAACCTACGCCCCGAAGGAAGTACTCTTGGGGTGCGCCCCGAAGGCAGTACCCCTGTATTTGGGTTTTGAAGTGCTTGCTCAGGATTGATGATCAGCATGAGCTGTTCTATGATAGCAAGATGAAACACAAAAGAATCCCCTATGGCACAAGCAACTTCAAACAACTGATTGAAACCAATAGCCTGTACATTGATAAAACCCGTTTTATAGAACAACTGGAACAACAGGTTGATTTTGCCATCTTTTTGCGCCCACGACGTTTTGGTAAATCCCTGTTTATTTCCACTTTGTGGTATTACTACGATGAATACCATCAAAACAACTGGGATTCACTTTTTAGTGACTTATACATTGGCAAATATCCGACCAAACTAAAAAGTAGTTATAAGATACTGTTTCTGGAATTTAGCGGTATTGTGACGGACAATTATGAGAGTATTTATCAGGGATTTAACTATAAAATCAAAGATGCATTGCTGGGCTTTTTAAAAAAATATGGCTATACCCAGGAAGATTGGCAACGACTTTCAAAGAGAGACACACCTGAATCGCAAATGAGCGCATTTTTTGAGATAACCCAGGAAGACAAAATTTACCTTCTGATTGATGAATACGATCACTTTGCCAATTCAATACTGGGCTCAGACTTTGAGTTATTTAAAGAAATAGTTGGCAAGGGCGGTTTTGTTCGCAGTTTTTATGAAACCATCAAAACCGCCACTCAAACTGGTGTTGTCGAAAAGCTATTCATTACTGGTGTCACACCCATCACCCTGGATAGCCTGACCAGTGGCTTTAATATTGGTGATAACATCAGCAATGACAGCATTTTTAATGAACTGGCAGGTTTTACACCCAACGAAACGAAAATCGTACTCAACACTCTGCAGGATGAGTGTATTGAACTCAAGCATAAAGAGCATCAAGACAAACTCTTCCAGGATATCACTCATTTTTATAATGGCTACAAATTCTCCGTGGATGCTGAAAATACGCTCTATAATGCCAGTTTAGTGATGTACTTTGTCAAAAAGTACAATAGTAAAACCTGTCAATATCCCATGAAAATGCTCGACAGTAATATAGCCAGCGACTATGGCAGAATCATGCAACTTTTTAATATCGGGGATAAAGAAGCTAATTACGAGGTCTTAAACGAACTAATATACGAAGGTGAAGTTCTGGCAACTCTTAAAGATAAATTTAACTTTGGCAGTAGCACGGGAGATAGCTTTGCTCGGGATGAGTTCATTACCTTGCTGTTTGCTATGGGCTTTGTGACCATAAAAGAACAGCAACTCAATAAAATTAAATTTACCATTCCTAATTATGTCATCAAACACCTCTACTTTAACTATTTTCAGGCTGAAATTGAACAAAGAACCCAACTTAAATTTAATACTCAAAAACTGGAAAATGCCTTATTTGAACTGGCCATTAATCATCAAATCAAGCCGTTTGAAAGCGAACTCAAAAAAGTAGTGAATTTACTCTCCAATCGTGATATTCAAAACTTTAGTGAAAAACACCTGCAAACCCTAATGCTCACCCTTTTAAACAGCTCAGACTTTTACTTTATCAAATCCGAAGCAGAAGTGAATAAAAAATACCCTGATATTATGCTTCTACAAAGAAGCCCCTTTGATATCAATTACCAATATCTGTTTGAACTTAAATTCAGCAAAAAGAAAAATAAAGACTGGGAGCAAAAGAAACAGCAGGGAATAGAGCAAATAAAAGGCTACTTAAAATTGAAGGATATTAGATCACTTAAGAACCTGAAAAGTTACCTGGTCATCTCTAATGGTGACAAACTGGAAATGCTATTGGTTGAACCGTGAAAAGCACTCACTTCGGGGCACCCCTCAATACTCAATAGTACCTCAGCGCCAACCTTACGGTTCGACAGAAGTACTCTTGGAGTATATGGACTAGAATTTGATCAACATCTGGAACAACATTGTGGCTCGGTGTTATCAAAACCCTACAATGCCTTTTCAGAAATTCGCCTGGATAAATGGAAAGATGGACGAAATTCCGAAAAAGTGGCCAGTGTCTTAGACTCAGTTAAAGCTAACGAAAAATCATTATGAATGTATTGCAGAAAATCATTGCCATACTCTTTATATAATTTACCTATTCTAACCCATAAAAATAAATGAAAACATAGGCAAATACTGATATTTATGATACTTCAAAATTGCTGCACTTTTATCCACTACTTTCACCAGAGCGGTTCAAAACATATTTAATCAGTGCTTTGGACAGGCGATAATTATGAGTGGTCAGCTTATCAATCATGGGTTTTACCAAAGGGCGAACACCCTTTTCTTTTACTTTGAGTAAAATGGCAATGGTGCCGATAATGGGGATTTGTTGCTTTTCAGCAATACTTCTTCCTTTCATTTCATCAATAAGCAATAAATCAGCACAGATTTTATGAAAAAGTGTAATGGCCTCTGCTTCTCCTGGATCCAGTAGCTCCGTGAGTTCTTTATATAAATTAGAATGAGCGATATTTTTTACTTGCATTTGTCCGTTAGTGACAGCAAGCTGTATTGATTTTGCTGCAGGTTTGGATAGATCATAAGTACATTCCAGATAAACGGCATGAGGTATTATGATTTCACCAATAACTTCAGGCATGTCCTTAATCAAATCTAATAATGCCAGTGCTATTATAGGGCCTGTGTCTGCAATAATAATTTTTTTAGTCAAGGTTCAGGAGATCCTTTTCCAGCTCTTCCTGTGACTGCCTGATAACGGCAATGCCCATGATTCCCAGTTTCTCAATGAATGTTTCAACGGATAAATCGGCAATTTTTGCTGCATTGACCAAAGTAATCGATTGATCCTCAAATAAAGCGGCGGCTAGTTTAATTTTGAGTCCCTGTTTGATTAAGGTTTCATCAAATGGAATGGTAATTGCCATTACTTTGTTTCTATTGGTCAATAAGGTGCATTTACCTGCCTGGGCATTTTTTGTTAATTGTCCCGGGTTCTCTCGTAAAGCTCTTATGCCAAGTGATTCCATAATATTCTCCTGATTGTCACCACAAATGATAGCACATTACGTATTAAAAAATAAGCAGCAGGGGGATTGAGCAAATAAATGGCGATTTGAAACAGGAAGATGTGGAAATCTTAAAAATCTGAAAAGTTGCCTGATATCATATTTTTCTTACAGTAATCATTTTTGTAATCCCTTATAATTAGTGTCTATCCGTTTATTCTGCTTTTAACTTCCCCCTTCTTCGCCTCAGTCCCCCTTTGCCAAAAGTAGGCGCCCTGAGGCGAAAAAGGGGGAAGAAAAGAAACAGCTATTTACGGATGGACACTAATTAATAGATTATCTTCAAAACAAGGACTGGAATGAGCGACTTTTGGCTAAAAGTAAGAAAAACGCTGAAATACCATTGGAATAATAAGCTTGTATCCATGAGAGCTTCCAGGTGGAACAAACAAAAACCAATAGCACAGTCCCCTGTCTTTATTTTAGGCTGCTCCAGAGCCGGCACCACTCTGGTTTATAAGACCTTTTCTGAGTCAAAACAGCTGGGCTCTTTGCAAAAAGAAACCCATGATTTATGGGCATCGCTTCATTCTCTGGAAGAAAAACAATGGGCAGGACATGAATTAACAGCAGATGATGCTTGTATTGAAGATGCTGAATTTGTTTCGCGCTATTTTTATAGTCATACTGGCACCCTGGAATTTGTTGATAAAAATAACCAAAATGGTTTGTGTTTGCCTTATTTGCTCAAACTATTTCCTAAAGCTCGATTTGTTTATGTGAAAAGAAGTCCGGGGGACAATATTAATTCATTGATTGAAGGCTGGAGAAAAGCGGGTGAATTTGCCACCTGGTCGGATAAGCTGCCGGTTGATGTCAATGTAGAAAAGGGTGAGTTTAAACGCTGGTGCTTTTTTATTGCCCAGGACTGGAAAGATTATATCAATGAATCCATAGAAAATGTGTGTGCCTATCAATATCGGATTATGAATGAGGCGATAATAAAAGGCAGAGTACTTGTGCCAAAATCGCAATGGGTTGAAATTCAATATGAAGATTTATTAAAGGATCCAGTCAACGGTTTTAAAGATGCTTTTATCAGCCTGGGACTGGAATTTGATCAACATCTTGAACAGCATTGTGGGTCAGTGTTATCAACACCCTACAATGCCTTTTCTGAAATTCGCCTGGATAAATGGAAAGATGGGCGCAATGCAGAAAAAGTTGCCAGTGTTTTGGACTCAGTTAAGGCCATTTCTATGGAAATGGGCTATAAATGAATGACAAAAGCATGGATGAAATTACTTCTAAAATTAAATTTAAACAATATGAGTTTTCTAAACATGCGCTCGATCAAAGTATTATAAGGGATATCAGTGTATCAGAAATTGAAGAAGCTATTTCAGAAAATGCCTTAATCATAGAAGATTACCCAAATGATAAGTACGGACCCAGCTGTTTAATATTGGGCTATACTAAAAATAAACGACCACTTCATATACAATGTAGCTATGCAAGTCGTCCATTGGTTAAAATTATCCAATATCTCTTAACAAACAAAGCGAAATACACCTTCCTTTAGGTGGGTGATCAGCGGCATTAATAATTTTGAAAATCTTGTTGATTAATGTACAGTAAGTCGTTATCATTGAATTATGATCATACGCAAAGCCTATAAATACCGACTCAACACCAATGCAGAGACAGAGCAGTTAATGTCTCAATATGCAGGTAATTGTCGATACCTATGGAATAAATCGTTAGCATTGAATCTGTACCATCTTCAAAATAATCAACCCATGATTTGGTATCAAGAGTTAGACTGGTTTAGTAAACTTTGGAAAAAGAGTGATGACTATGCTTTTTTAAAGTTGTCGCCTGCTCAAACCCTACAGCAAACATTAAAGCAGTTGGAACGGGCTTTTAAAGATGCTTTTGATAAAAAGCAACCACTCAAAAAAATCCCTACCTTTAAAAAACGAGGTGAAAGAGACAGTTTTTCATTCCCACAAGGTTTTAAAATTGAAGGCAGAAGAATTTTCCTACCAAAAATTGGTTGGGTTAATTTCAGAAAGTCCCGAGACATTGAAGGCACACCCAAAAATGTCACCGTTTCCCGCCAGGGAAAATACTGGTTTGTATCCATCCAGGTTGAAATGGAAACATCCGAACCGATACACCCAGCCACCAGTATGATTGGCATGGATATGGGCGTCAAACGCTTGTTCACATTGTCAAATGGTGACTTTGAAGCCCCCATCAATGTGGATTGCTTCAAAAATAAAATTAAGCGTCTGCAAAAACGTTTAGCTAAAAAAGTGAAGTTTTCAAATAACTGGCGAAAGCTTAAAGAAAAAATTAACCGACTGCATACCAAAATAGCTCATATTCGTCATGATATCCTGCATAAGTTCTCAACCACACTCAGCAAAAGCCACGCTATAATTGTGCTTGAGAACCTACAGATAAAGAACATGACAAAATCAGCGAAAGGTGACATGGATAAACCAGGTTCAATGGTGAAACAAAAATCAGGCTTGAATCGAGTCATACTCGATCAGGGCTGGGGATTGTTGAAGACCTTTTTGGAATACAAGCAGCTCTGGTTAGGCGGTCAGGTGATGTATGTCGATCCAAAATACACCAGTCAGACTTGTCCTGTCTGTCAGCATGCAAATAAGCTCAGTCGAAAATCTCAGTCCGAGTTTGAATGTGTTCTATGCGGTCATGAGGAACATGCTGATGTGGTGGGTGCAAAAAATGTGTTAGGCCGAGGACATCGGCTTTTAGCCTGTGGAGAGAAAGACGTTAGTCTACTCTGTGAAGCAGGAACCAGACAATTCAGCAATGAGTTGGAACCTGCGGTCGCTTAACAGCTCTTCAGGAATCACCTTCCTTCAGGTGGGTGAGGATGTCAATACATTATATCAACCTGAAGCAAAGCTTTGGATTGATAATAAGGTGCGAAAAGCAACATAATCAGGAGAAAATTATGAATGAAACCATGATTGAAACCCGGGTAAGTTATACTCTTAAATATCAAGGAAAATTCTACATAATTGAAAATGTTCCTGCTCGTGTTTGCCAGGAAACAGGAGAGGAATATTTTTCCCCGGAAACAGTAGAGCATATTCAAAAATGTATTAAAGATCATAAAACACCTGATAGGACAATTGAAACCCCTGTCTACAACTACGCATAATTTGCTTAATATAGAGATAGAAATATGTGAAAGACAACCATTGTATATTAGGCTCTGTTAAGGATATTTCTGTTGAAATGGATTATAAATGAGTTTTAGCCAGCACTTTGGAGTACTTGGGATATAATATACTCAATCTCAAAGAGAAAGGATCATTAAATGATATTTCCAAATATAGATAGTGCCCATCCGTTTATTGCTGTTTTTTCACCTCCCCCTTTTTTAAAGGGGGATAGAGGGGGTTTAAGTTGTTGATTTGCAACCCCCTCAATCCCCCTTCTACCAAAAGTAGGCGCTTTAGGCGAAGAAGGGGGAAGCTAAAAGATGAATAAACGG
>DAOVUK010000322.1 GCA_030632625.1 Gammaproteobacteria bacterium | reverse complement strand
GGACTGATTTTGATGGTAATAGTCTGATGACGATTAATGGTGATTATCTGAAATATGATCGTGTCCAGGTGGCACCCTTTGATGCTGCATTTGATTTAACATTTCCTGTCGCAGCTTTGACTGATACCGATGGCGTTTGCTATAAAGTCGATGCTGACTCGGACTTAAATTTTGCTGAGGAAAGTTGTACCGATTTCATTGTGTCAGTGACTTCTTCAGCAGAGCAGCGATTAGGTCGGCTGATTGTTGAGAATGCCTATGGTTCAGAGTATTTACCTTTGAAAGGTATTAAAGTGTCCGCTGAATATTATGACGGCACGGCATTCACTCATAACAGCAGTGACACTTGTACTCTATATGATAGTGCTGTTGATATTGACTGGGCTGCTGTAACAAGCATTTATTCAGGCATTGGCAGTGGTGATCTGGAAGCCAGCGGCAGTGGTACATTAAGCGCTGGTTCCGGCTCGTTTACCATTCATAAGACATCTGATATTACTCTGGGGCCCGGTACCACAGGCTATGTGGATTATAATTTTCAGACACAAGACTGGCTGAAATATGACTGGCAGGGCACAGGTGATAGTGACCCTCGTCCAAGAGCCAGCTTTGGCATTTATAATCGCTCTAAACGATTAATCTACACCCGCGAAGTATACTGATAGCCGGCATCGTTTTTTCATTCCTGATGTGCCTGTTTAAAGCGGATAATTTTGCGCCGATCTTTTTTGCTTGGACGTCTGACCGTATAGTGCGGCATACCGTCAAACATCGCCTTGCGCTCCTGAGTACGCTTTTCTCTTAGCGCTATACTTTCTTCAGTTTCCTCATAAAGTGTCTGGGCAATGGGTGCAGGGCCACGTTTGCCTGATAATTCTCTGATGATGACCGTTTGTTCGAGGGATTCTTTTTTAATTCTAATGGTATGCCCTATTTCTGCGTTATGACTGGGTTTAAAGCGCTGTCCGTTCAGGTGTACCTTGCCGCCTCTAATCGCTTCGGTGGCCAGAGCGCGTGTTTTGTAAAAACGTGCAGCCCAGAGCCATTTATCCAGCCGAATTTTTTCTTTTGCTGCACTTGCTGCCTGGTTTTTATGCTTGTTCATGAGCTTAATATCATCGAGGATTAAAAAAATATTGAAAAAAAAGCAAAAAAAACTGCTTAAAAATAGCGCAATTGAAAAAAAGCGTCTATAAATTATAAGTATAAGTATAACTATAATATGAATTAATAAAAACCATGTAACTTCCTCGATAAGCTGCCAGCGGCTTATATTTAATAGACAAGCTTGAATTACATGGTTCGACAAGGCAAGAAAAGGTGTATTTTTATGGCCAGACCAGTACGCATTGAGTATCCAGGTGCATATTATTATATTTCTTCAAAAGGAATCGAAGACAAATTAATTTTTAATGATGTTAAAGATCGGCAGCAATTTTTGCAGATTCTGCAGGAGGTTATCGGGCGTATGCAATGGGATGTTTTTGCTTACAATCTCATGCCTGATTCATTTCAACTGTTTATAAAAACCCCGAAGCCCAATTTATCCAAAGGCATGCGACAACTTAATGGTATTTATACACAGCGCTATAACGTCAAATATGAATCACAGGGTAATATTTTTCATGGGCGCTTTAAGGCCGTTCTGGTAGAAGAGCAATCTTTTTCAGATGTTGTTAAACATGTGGTGCATATGCCGATTCTTAAACGCAAGGCGCGTAAATTAGATAAATGGAAGTGGAGTAGTTATCAGGCGACTATGGGTATGGTAGAAGAGCCGCAATGGTTAAACAGCGCGGCAGTCCTGAGCCACTTTGCTAAGCAGAAAAAACGTGCTCAGACTGCTTTTGCCAGGGCGCTTGAAAATACCGATAAGGATTTTGATATTGCCGGCAGTGTGCGGGGACAAATATTATTAGGCAGCGATGTTTTTGTCAGCAAGTGGAAAAAACAACTGGCAACGGGCAAGGTTATGGATAAGGCTAGACAGCGTAAGGCAAAAAAAGTTAAACCACTTTCTGATTTTGGTAAACGCTTCAAGAATATCAAAACTGCCATGGTCAAAGCCTATGAAACAGGCAATTACACCCTCGATCAAATCGGCAGCCATTTCGGCGTCCATTACAGCACTGTCAGTCGAACGGTAAAAAAATCAGGGTTTTAGGTTTATATGTTTGTAAGTTTGTAAGTTTGTAACTTATCAACATATAAACCTATTAACATATAAACTTATCTTCTAATGAATTCGTTTAAAGGTATACATTCTGGCACTCTGGTCCCGAACAACAAACTGATTTGGTTCCATATAAAACTGGAAATACAGTGTGATGTTTTTGGCGGGGATATAGGCAATCATATGATTACCCTTAATCGCCAGATGTCCGGCAAGATTTTTAGCCCTGCCGTCAGACCAGAGAAAACGATTGTTATTATAGATAGCTATCACATCACCCGATAAGGCCTGCCAGATACCATTAAGTGTACTATTGCCTATTTTTGCTGCAGAGCTGACATTCTGAGAGTCAGGATCCCAAAAATTGCTGCTGCTCTGGCCAGAGCTAGAGCCGCTTATGTTTGAACCGAAAGGAGAAGTCGTATTCTGACCTGTCTGAAAACTATTCAGCATAGGGCTTACTGTGCTGTACGCTGGTAATGAATTAAAGGGTAATGAATTAAAGGGTAATGAATTAAAGGGTAATGAATTCATGCCGGCAGGCGACATAGGCAGGTTGTTAAATCCCCCCAGGCTATTCATGCCGCTCGTCATACCGGGCATAAATGCCGGAGAATAGGGCAAAGCGCTCATACCGGCAAACGAGTTACTGCCCCCCAGCACATTGTTCATGGCCTTCATCATGGCGACCATCATCTGGATAAACGGCATAGAGCGCCAGTCATTATTATATTGTCTGGCGGCAACTGATTGTGTTATGAGACAAAAGCACAGAAATAAACTGACCAGCAGGTGTTTCAAAAAAATTCCTATTATTTCGGTTAAACTTAAATTATGAACCCAACCTATCATTATAGTCGTTTTTTTTTTAATAGTTAATTAGAATTTAATGAAATATCGATATTGCGTCGATTGCTGAACCTGTAAAAATCAGTTCAGATCATTCGCCGGATAAGAATGGAGGCAATAATAAATGCACTGATGGTTATTAAACTGGCGCTGACTAATGGATTGATATCATAGACCAAACCAAACTGGGCAGTGATTTTATTGGCTATGGTAAAGATAACACCGATAAATACCCCAATCATAAGACGAGTGCCGGCATTGCTGGTACGTGAAGAGCTAAACACAAAGGGGACTGAAAGCAGGAGCATGGCGGCAATGGAAAAGGGCTGGACTATCTTATTCCAGAACGCCAGCCAATATTGATTGCTTTGGAGATTATTGGCATCCAGATAACTTGAATAGCGATAAAGCCCGGATGCAGATAAGTTTTCTAATCTTGAAATAATGACATCAACCAGCTCCAGATCCAGCAGAGTGGGCCAGCGTGCCTGGTCTATCTGGTTGGTAATCACTTTATCCCGGGTGATAAATGTCTGTTTGATATCTTTTAAAATCCAGTCTTCACCATCGTAGCGGGCACTTGCTGCCAGCGTGCTTACTTTGAGTGTTTTATCTTCATTAAAAGTAAAAATACTGAGATTTCCCAGGGTTTTATCGGATGTGATGCTGTGTATTTTGGTGAAAGTATCCTTATCTCGTATCCAGATGGCATCTTCTGAAACCGTGCTGACCGTTTCCTTGGTTTGCATTGTCCAGTGACTTTCTGCCATTTTTTCAGTCACAGGAATAATATATTCACCGACAATAAAAAGAAACACTGCCAGAAAAAATGCAGCCTTCATAACAGAGAAAATAACTTTGGCAATTGAAACCCCGGCAGCACGGATCGCCACCAGTTCATTATGACTATTCAATGTGCCGAGCCCCATCATCGCGCCTAATAGTACAGAAAAAGGAAACAGTTGATACATACGTCTGGGCAAGGTGAGAAAGGTGTAATAAAAGGCATCTATCATTTCAAAGCTGCCTTTGCCAACATACTTAAAGCTGTCAGCAAGAGAAATAAAACCATATAAAGATAAAATAATAAGCAAAAATAGAAAAGTTGAGTAGATGACGGTTTTAATAATATAGCGGTCGAGTATGTTCATGAACTTTAATTTAGGCGTATGAAAAAGAGAAAATTTATTTCAGATCAGGCTGTAGCGGAGAAGTTAAAGGCAAAACAAAGTGTAACTACTCAGCGTATTCATCTTTTACCACATAACTGCGTTGTTTTTACCCTCAAAATGGTCACGTATTTGTATACGCTCACATTTCTCGGGTAAAAACGCCTTGTTCTGAGGCAAAATATAAACACGCTGAGTAGTTACAACAAAGCGTAACTGCTTATCGATTAATTCCATTTGTAACTTAAACTGGATAACTTATAGTTTAAATGGTTGAAAAAGCGAGTGAACATCCAGGCTATGCTGATAAAAAGAATTTGCAGGGAAAGCAATGCAAAAGATAATAGGGT
>DAOVUK010000045.1 GCA_030632625.1 Gammaproteobacteria bacterium | reverse complement strand
CTTCTTTTTTGGTAAAGAGTTATAGTCCATAAGCCTTACGCAATAGAGAAATAGGATGCTCCGGCTTTTGGCCATTATCCAGACCATTTTCAATATGATGACCAGCCATTGCACAATCACTGCCATAATGATCGGCTGCAAATTGTTTCACCTGATTAACGACAGGCCGTCCTATTTTCATTGCGGCTTTATGAAATTCACTTTTAACGGCATAAGTGCCGTCATGTCCGGAACAACGTTCAATGGTTTTGATTTCTGTATCAGGAATTAATTGTAAGATGTCTCTGGTTTTCATGCCGATTTTCTGTACCCGCTGATGACAGGCAACATGATAAGCCACTTTACCTAATGACTGCTTAAACCGGGTATCCAGCTTGCCGTCTTTATGACGGATCATAAGATATTCAAAGGGATCAAAGATGGCCTGACTGACTTTAAGCACATCTTCATCATCGGGGAAAATCAAAGGCAATTCCTGTTTAAACATAAGAGCGCAGGAAGGCACAGGGGCAACAATATCCCAGCCTTCATTAACCAGTTTAAGTAACACTGGAATATTGGCATTTTTAGCTTTTTCAACAGCATCCAGATCACCCAGTTCCAGTTTCGGCATACCACAACACTGTTCTTTTTCTGCAATCGTGACCGGGATATTATTATGTTCAAATACCGCAACTAGATCTTCACCAATATCCGGTTCATTGACATTGCCGTAACAGGTTGAAAAAAGAGCCACCTTTCCACTGGTGCGACCAGCGGGTATCGGCTCAGGAACGTTTATTGCTTTTAGTCTTCTGAGTCGTTTTCGTAAGCTGTTACTATGATATTCCGGCAATTTGGCTTCAGGGTGAATACCTAATACTTTATCGAGCACAATACGAACTGATTTTTGTTTGTTGACTGAATTGACCACTTGAGAGACAACCGGTAACCCAGCTATTTTACCCACTACATCAGTACTGGTTAAAATTTTATCGCGTAATTTAACATCACCCTGTTTAAATTTTACTGCTTTAGCACGCAGCATCAGGTGAGGGAAATCAATATTCCATTCATGTGGTGGTGTATAAGGGCATTTTGTCATAAAACATAAATCACAAAGATAGCATTCATCAACGACCTTCCAGTAATCTTTTTTAGCAACCCCATCCACTTCAAAAGTTTTGGATTCATCAACCAGATCAAATAGTGTTGGAAAGGAATTGCACAAACTGACACAACGCCGACAACCATGACAATGATCAAAAACCCGTTCTAATTCAGTAAGAAGTGACTCTGCATTATAAAAGTCCGCTTCGCGCCATTTAAGCGGATGTCGAGTGGGTGCTTGCAGATTACCTTCTTTCATTACAGCCATGATGAATTCCTCAGGTCATTCAACCTGCTGACAGAACAATACTGAGCTGCTAAACAGCTCAGTATTATCCCTAACGACTTAAGATGCATCCAGAGCTTTCTGGAAACGATTAGCATGAGATCGCTCAGCTTTTGCCAGCGTTTCGAACCAGTCGGCAATTTCATCGAAACCTTCACCACGAGCAGTTTTAGCCATACCGGGATACATATCGGTATATTCATGCGTTTCACCGGCAATAGCCGTTTTCAGGTTGTCTACGGTGCTGCCGAAGGGTAAACCAGTGGCCGGATCACCACATTGCTCCAGGTATTCCAGATGCCCGTGAGCATGACCTGTTTCACCTTCTGCTGTGGAACGAAATACCGCGGCAACATCGTTTTCACCCTCAATATCCGCTTTTCCTGCAAAATACAGATAACGGCGGTTTGCCTGTGATTCTCCGGCAAATGCATCTTTCAGATTTTGCTCTGTTTGACTACTTTTGAGCTCCATTTTGGTTCTCCTTTGTTTGTAAATAGATGGTTTGTAAGTAGATGGTTTATAAATAGATGGTTTTTAATTTGATTGTAGGGAGGATAGAGAGTTTTGTATAACGGATTATTTAGATGATAATAATTGAAAAAAGCGATGACTATAACGAGACTCATAGCATGCAGTAAATTCCAGCAGGTAGAGCAGACCTATGTGTCTGCCCTTCTGTTGTACTTAAAAAAGGGCGAACACATAGGTTCGCCCCTACAGGATTTCGTTTTCCACGGCCCTTAAGCCTGAATACCAAGTCCTTTTGCAACGCCGGCACCGTAAGCTGGATCGGCCTTAGTGAAATGTACAATCTGACGCTCCTGTATTTCACGCGGCACATCCTGCATGGCTGCAGCAATATTACTGATTAAACGTGCCTGGGCAGCGGCATCCATTAAGCGGAACAGATTACCGGCCTGTGTGTAGTAATCAGCTTCAACACGATGATCATAACGATCGGCATCACCATTGATGCGTAATGGCGGTTCACTAAAGCCGGCATCATCCTCAGCACCGCCAAAGCTGTTGGGTTGATACACCGCTGCTGCACCGCCATTAGCATCAAAACGTGTCTGACCATCATGATGATAATTATGCACAGGGCAACGCGGCTTATTGACATCCAGTGCCGCATGGTTCACTCCGATACGATAACGGTGTGCATCCGGATAGGCCTGCAAACGTGCCTGCAGCATCTTATCAGGTGAAGCACCGAGACCAGGAGGTAAATTTCCCGGCCCAAAGGCAGCCTGTTCCACTTCAGCAAAATAATTAAGCGGATTACGGTTCAGCTCCATCACACCCACTTCTATTAATGGATAGTCAGCATGCGGCCAGACTTTGGTCAGATCAAATGGATTAATGGCATAGCTTTCTGCCTCAGCCTCAGGCATGATCTGAATATTCAATGTCCAGCTGGGCTTGTCTCCACGGGCAATGCTGGCAAATAATTCCTGACGATGATAATCGGGGTTTTCTGCAGCAATTTTTCCCGCTTCTTCAACACTCATATTTTTAATACCCTGCTGAGTTTTGAAATGCCATTTCACCCAATATCGTTCACCCTCGTTATTCCACAGACTGAAGGTATGGCTCCCGAAGCCATCCATATTGGACAGGGTTGCAGGGATACCCCGATCACCGAACAACCAGGTAACCTGATGCAAAGATTCAGGACTAAGAGACCAGAAGTCCCATTGCATGACGGCATCACGTAAGCCCGTAACCGGGTGGCGTTTTTGCGAATGAATAAAGTCGGGAAACTTGCTGGGATCTTTTATAAAAAACACCGGTGTGTTGTTACCCACCAGATCCCAGTTACCTTCTTCGGTATAAAATTTCACTGCAAAGCCGCGAGGATCCCGTACTGTATCGGCCGAACCCAGTTCACCGGCAACGGTGGAAAGGCGAATAAATAGTTCACATTCATTGCCAACCTGCTCAAACAATCTGGCACGGGTATATTTAGAAATATCACCTGTTACTTTAAATGTCCCGTATGCACCGGCACCCTTGGCATGTACAACACGCTCAGGTACTCGCTCACGATTAAAGTGTGCCAGCTTTTCAAACAAATGGACATCCTGCATAAGAACGGGTCCACGTGCTCCGGCAGTAATCGAATTCTGATTATCCGCCACCGGGCAACCAGCATTTGTAGTCATCACCTTTTTATTATTACTCATTGTCTGCTCCTTATTTACCACATAAGATTTTTAGAGATCCGGCTTTAACGCCGGGAACAGGTCAATATTAGAATAAAACATTATATTTGTGAAATCGTTTATATTTATATAATTAATAGATTTTACCTATTAATAAAAATACATAATAACAAAGAGATTAATTTTGCCATTAAGAAAATGAACGGAGCATCTGAGATGAGTAGTTTCGATTGAATGAGAGCCAGAATACAAATGTAAAATATTCTGACGTTTTTGCTGTTAAATAAATTTATGGGGACTGAGCAATTTATGCATCAATTTTATAGCTAGTGTCCATCCGTTAATAAGGCGAATGAATTCGCCCCTACACTTGTGAATTCATAAACTATTGAATAGCTTTGTATTTTCTCTGTAGGGGCGAATTCATTCGCCTAAAACTGTTAATTAACGGATGGACACTAGCTATGATTTTTTTTTATTGAGTGAATGTAACGATCATAAAAATCAACCACAAAAACCAGACGATGAGTGACATCTGTGGTCATCCTGGTGTTGCCATTGACAACATCATCAAGAAAGTCAATCACTGTTGTTGAAAATTGTTTTAAATAAGTTGCCTGCATCATTTCAGACAAGACTTTAATAAAGTGAATTGATAACTTAAACTGCAGCAGGTTTTCCAGCTCATTGGTGGTATTATTAACTGCCGGTGTATGATGTGTCATGCTTGACATGACATCTTCAAACTCCTGGATAAAAACATCAACTTTTTTATTGCTCATAATTTTAGCAAAATCCTGAGACAACATTTCCTCAGTTAATTGTTCTTCTCTGGTCAGGTTTAAAAATGCATCAATTTTTGAATGACGGGTTTTTTCATTAACAAATCTGATTTCATCAACAGAATTAAGCAAATCAGTTTCTGTTGGCGCATTACTTTCTATTAACTGTTCCTGTTCCTGTTCCTGTTCCTGAATAAAGCCAATATTGTTTGAAGAAATTTCATTTTCAAACGCAGCTTCTAATATGTTTTTGCCTTTTCGTTTTGGTTTGTTTTTGACTGGACTTATAAGTTCATTATTATGACTGCTGTCTGAAATCGCTTTAGTCTCCTGAACTAAAGACAATGGCTCCTCATCAAAAGATTTATTATCAGGATTTGAACCATATTTATCAGTTAATGCTTCAATAGTATTTTTTGCATGCTGTTGTTCAGTAAATGCGGTATTACCGACAGTGAAGTTGCAGGTCTTAATCTCTGTAATGTCTTTCTTATGCCTTATTAATAACCAGATCAGACAAACAAAGAGAACCAGACCAGATAAAATCATGGCTATTGTTCGAGGATTAGTTAATTTTTTAGAAATCTCAGTGCCAAGACCTGATAATTTAAAATGCTGCTGTCCATAATTAATGACGTCTGATATTCCCTGAAGTGCTTCTTTATAAATTAATCTAAATTTTATTTGCGTCGAAGCATCTAATAAATTATTAATTAGATGCTGTTCCGACTGCTTATTCTGAGGATTGATTTCTGACAGAGATGCAGACTGTTCAAGCAGTTTCACCTCTTGTGCAGCTGCTGCAGATGATAGTATTAAAATAAATAAGACCAGAAATAACACAGACAAACCACCTGATACAGTGTGTATTTTTTCATCTCTAAAATTCATATTTTTTCTTACCACTTTAAGTATTGTTGCAAAGAAGTGACCCATAGACTTCATTCCAGTGCAATACTTTACTTCTTTAATTTAGCTCTTCACTAGAGTTTATGCATTTTATATACCATAATCATATTACCTATATTTTACATAAACTTAATACATGAGCAAATTACTGGATTATTATATATTGTAAAAATTACTGACATAAAATAATGAAATGGGAGGCAGGGGGCTGATCAAATAATACGTTTTATGTTTACATTTTATCTACAAGAGTGTAAAGCAGGATTGGTCAGTCCCAGAGGCAGCAATGGTTTTTTGAAGGATTTTTTTATACGAAGAATAATGGTAGAGAAGTAGTCAGAGCAACTTAGATTCCGCTATTAATTAATGGATCTTCTTTTTCTGGTTTGAGTCGTAAAATTTTGCCACTATCAGTTGACAAATAAATCCAGCCCTCAGGACTTTCAACAACACAGCGAATACGCTCACCTAATGTTTCCAGTAAGCGTTGTTCTGCAATTGCTTCAGCCTCAGAGCTGATAACGATCCGGTTCAGGTGAGTCAGTTTTAATGCCCCGGAAAACAAATTGCCCTGCCATTTTGCAAAAGCCCTGCCTGAATAGAGCATCAGACTCCCGGGCGCTATGGATGGAATATACACTTTGACCGGCTGCTCCATGCCTTTTTTATGCGTAGACTCACCCACACTTACCGGCCCCCAGTATTCCTTACCGTAAGAGATAACCGGCCATCCATAATTCTTTCCTGCTAACACCAGATTAATTTCATCACCGCCCCGGGGACCATGTTCTATAAGCCAGAGACGATCATTGATACTATCATAAACCAGACCTTGCGGATTACGATGCCCATAACTCCATATTTCCGGCAAGGCATCCGTCTGTCCGATGAATGGATTATCTTTTGGAATACTGCCGTCAAGATTTAATCTTAACACTGAACCGGCATGATTTTTTAAATTCTGGGCATTAGGCCGCTTACCACGATCGCCAATGGAAAAAAACACATGACCTTTATTATCAAAAGCAATTCTACTGCCATAATGATGACTGGTACTTTCTATCGATTGACTGACCAGTAAATCCTGCCAGTCTTGTAAGCTGTTATTCTGCAGCCTGGCTCTTGCCAGGGTCGTGGCACTTTGGCCACCCAGTTTTTTACTATAGGTAAAATAGATCCAGCCGGTCTTTTTATAATCAGGTGAAACAGCAACATCAAGTAAGCCTGCCTGGCCTTTATGATAGATGGCGGGTAAATTTTTTAGCCAGTTTATTTTTCTGCTTTTTAAGTGAATAATACCGATCTGACCATTTCTTTGAGTAAAAATCATTTCCCCGGATGACAAAAAAGCCATGCCCCAGGGGATCTGCAAGCCGCTGATCAGCAATTCCAGTTCATATGCACTTTCTTCATTGTCATTAATAACAGCAGTCGAGTGTGCATTCAGGCTTAGGCTAAAACTTAGACAGAGGAACAGGCAGAAAAAAAACAGTGGTGGAAATACTCTCGCAAAACTCATTGGCTGTTTCCTGATATTGGTTAGGGGCTATTTTTAATGCAAAAAACACTAATCCCCTTTCCGGTAGTCCTGGCTCAGCTGAAAAACTTTATTGAGTTCTGCTGCAGTCATGACTTCTTCCAGTAAAGGAAATAATTGCCGTTCTTCCATTCGGGTGTGTTTTTTGAGCAAAGTACCGAACTCACCGAGTACACTGTAATCCCCTGCTTTCATCTGCTGATAATAGTCATTCATTGCCAGATGTTCCTGTTTCAGGATATGACAAAGACTGGCTGCTTCAGTGTATTGTTTTGCCTCACTGATATTTTTCTGCCCTGTTCCAGTAAATGCTTCAGTAAACAGATGAAAAATACTGTCCTCTTCAATTGCAAAATGAACTTTCCAGGCATCTGGATAGTCATGAACGATTGCTTGGCAAAACTCAGAAATAGCTTCAGCATTATCAGACTCACTGATATTGATTGCTTTTTGCGCCAAAATCAGTGAATGATGATGTTCTCGTGATAGGTTTTGTAATTGCTCAATGCGTTTCATAAAAACTTTATTTTATTTGATTAGTCAGCAGCTGGTTATCATACATGAATATTAGTTCAATTTTACAGCAAATTCTAATTGTGTATAATATATGACCAATTTATTAAAAAGTATCTCTTTAATGGACCATCAAAAATTAACAGACTATCTTGAAATTTTATGTCAAAGCGGTTGTGACACAGTTAATGCCACCATCACAGCCATGGAAAGCAATCAAGCGATCAGCACAATTGAGGGTTTAACAGCCGATGAACGCAATATTGTTCTGCAGGAGTTAAAATCCATTATGTCTGTTTATAAACAATAACTGTTTCACACCTTTGTCTAACTCTCCCCGGCTCACCTATATTTATTACTCTTCATTGCTATAATATAACAATCAAATAAATAAGCTTATTTTGAAGGCAAACTATGGATATCACCAAATTTCTACAATTAATGGTTGATGAAGAAGCCTCTGATCTTTTCTTCAGCACACACGCCTCTGTCTCAATGAAGGTGATGGGGAAAATTCGCCCTGTGACTAAACAGACACTGACATCAGCCCAGCTGGAAGCTATTTTATCTAAACTGGTTGATGCAGAACAATTACAGGAATTCCATGACACCATGGAATTAAATTTTGCCATTTCCAAAGAAGATGTAGGCCGCTTTCGTGCCAATGCTTTTCGTCAACGCGGTGATATTGCGCTGGTCATTCGACATATTAAAACCGATATTCCAAAAGTTGAGGATATGCATTTACCCGCCACACTGAACGATCTGGTGGCTCATAAAAATGGATTGATCATCGTGGTGGGTGCAACAGGTTCAGGTAAATCAACCACATTAGCCGCTATGATTGGGCATCGTAATACCAATATTGGCGGCCATATCCTCACCATTGAAGATCCCGTTGAATTTATTCACTCTCATAAAAAAGCCATTGTTAATCAGCGTGAGGTGGGTCTGGATACTCTCAATTATTCTAACGCTCTGAAAAATGCCATGCGTGAAGCACCCGATGTTATTTTGATTGGTGAGGTTCGTGATAAAGAAACCATGGAACATGCCATGGCTTATGCTGATACCGGTCATCTCTGTTTGACCACACTACATGCCAGTAATGCCATTCAGTCTCTGGACCGGATTTTTAACTTTTTCTCCAAAAATGCTCATCGCCAATTATCAGAAGATTTATCCCGTAATCTGCGAGCCATTATTTCTCAACGATTGATTCCCGGTAAGGACGGCAACTTATATCCCGCAGTTGAGATCCTGATCAATACCCCGTACGTGACTGAAATTTTACAGCAGGGTAAACTGGAAAAACTACCCGAAGCGATGGAGCTGGGCTCTAAATATGGTATGGCAACCTTTGATGAGGTACTCTACAGAATGTATAAATCCGGCAGGATTGATGTAAAAACGGCTTTGGAATATGCTGACTCTTACAATAACCTGCAACTGAAAATCCGTATGAGTGACGGCAGTGCCGGGGATGAGGTGTTTACAGATATTAAATTTTGATGGGTAGAGACGTTGCCTGCAACGTCTCTACGGTAATTTAATAGTACGACGAGCAGAAGGCATACTTTTATTTAGATGAGCCCCCCAGAAATTGACTCCAGAAAATTGACTTATCACCAAAAACGAAAAAATTCGGATTGAGCAGTGATTCTTTGGTGTTATAGCTCAGAGACTTCATTTTAGTATCCGTAATTAAGCCGCCCGCTTCTTCTACAATACATTGTGCCGCAGCCGTATCCCACTCAGAGGTAGGGCCCAGTCGTGCATAAATATCCGCTTCACCCTCGGCAATCATGCAGGATTTTAATGAACTGCCCATAAATTTTAGTTCATAACCGCTAAACTCTATATTCAGATTATCCAAAAAAACCTGCAATGCAGCACTACGCGACGAATGTGTACCGGCAACGACTATTTTTCTTGGTTTATCTCCAGGACATTGGGAACGGACCTTGATACTTCGAGCCTCATCCTTATCATTTAAATAAAAAGCACCATGATCCTTACAGGCATAAAAAGTGCACTTTTTAACGGGACTGTAAATGACTCCCACCACCGGGCGATGACAATATATCAGGGCAATATTCACACTGAACTCACCTGTTTTTTCTATAAATGCCCGGGTACCATCCAGAGGATCAACCAGCCAGTAGGTTTCCCAGCCGCATCGTTCTTCATAGGGAATTTCATCCGATTCTTCAGACAAAACGGGGATATGCGGCGTCAGTTCAGAGAGGGTTTTTACGATGAGATCATTGGCTGCAATATCAGCATTGGTGACGGGAGTATTATCTTTCTTATTTTTAATATGGAAATCAGTCTCATAGATTTCCAGGATCTTCTCTCCAGCCAGACGAGCCAGTGCTATGACTTCGGGTAAGACTCTGCGCAACTCTGCTATCACAGAATCCGGTAATGCCTGTTTTAACTCTAAACCGGTATCAGTCGAATGCATGAAAAACCTTATGTCCTGCTTATTTTCCAGACGATTTGCCTGCGTGGCGCTTATCAAGTAACGATTTAACAATATAGGCGGCGGCGATAGTTCTTGCCTCTGTCACATCACCCAGCATTGACAGTTCGTCTATTTTATCCAGCTTCCATGGAACCACTTCCAGAGGTTCAGGTTCATCACCTTCAAGTGTAGCAGGATATAGATCTTCTGCCAATACAACATGGGTCAAGTGTCCCATATAACCCGGTGCCAGAGTCATCGACTTCACCAGTGTCAGTTTTCTGGCAGCAAAGCCCGTTTCTTCCTGAAGCTCCCTGTTGGCCGCTTCTTCAATGGGTTCCTCATGTTCAATTCGACCCTTGGGAAACATCAGTTCATAGCCTTCAACACCCGCACCATATTCTCTGACCATCAAAAAAGTCCCGTCATCCTGTATCGCCACCACCAGAACACCGCCTCTGGCAGAACCTTTCAGGCGTTCATAAACCACTTCCTGGCCATTGCTAAAAGTGATATCCAGTTGCTCAATGCGAAATAATCGACTTTGAGCAACGACTTTGCAAGCAGTGATAACCGGATTTTTTGATATTTTCTTTGTCACAGAACTAGCCTAAACTATTTACGCTCCTCCGCCAAAAAAAACTAAGGTTTTTAACTGAGGGATGAAGCTGAAAATTTGTTATAATAGCAGTTTTCTTATGAGTTTAGGAAATCAGTTCCAAAAAACTCATTATTCAACCTGGAATATAAGGCAGAACTTTGTTGGACTGGAGCAAAATAGACAGCGTTTTTCTTGATATGGATGGTACTCTGCTGGATCTCCATTTTGATAACCATTTCTGGCTTGAGCATGTACCTCAACGCTATGCTGAGAAGCACGGGCTGTCCCGACAGGACGCTCTTAATAAACTGATCCCCCTTTTTAAATCCATTGAAGGCACGATTAACTGGTATTGCATTGATCACTGGACTAAAGAACTTGATCTGGATATTGCACTGCTCAAAGAGGAAGTAAAACATCTCATCCAGGTACATCCCTTTGTTGTTGAATTTCTGGAAAATCTGGCAAAAGCAGGCAAGCGGCGGGTGCTGGTCACCAATGCTCACCAGAAAAGCCTTGATCTAAAAATGAACAATACCCCCTTATCCGGTTTACTTGATCATATCATCAGTGCTCATCAACTCGGAATTCCCAAAGAAGAACATAATTTCTGGGCTGAGCTGAAGACCTTAGAGAACTATGATCCGCAACGAACCGTACTGATTGATGACAACCTGGCGGCACTCAACTCGGCTAAGGAATATGGCATTAAGCACTTACTGGCCATTTATAAACCGGACAGTCAGGCAGGTTTAAAGGATGTGGGCTCTTTTCAGGCGATTCGCTCCTTTGAGGAAATCATGCCGACAGGATAATATAGCCAAACTAAATCCGGTTCTTTCTCTCTGCAATAGTGCCCAGAGTAATAAAAATCCCCAGCACTAATGGTCCCAGATAGATCATCCCTACTGAAGCCAGTAATTTGCTCAGCATGGGTGTGACATAAACAAGTAAAGCACCATAACCAAAGGCACACAAGAGAATAAAAAGCAGTGTGCGCAAGATAAAATGCAGACCGCTGATCTGCCGTTTCAGCATGCGGTTAATCGTTTCACCATAGATCACCAGCAGGGTGGCCATAATTGCCATGGAAATTTCCCCCAGCCAGGGATATAACCATTGTGAAAATTGAATAATAATTGATTTTACTTCGTACATCTCTCTCGTGTTCTCATGCTTAAATTAGTTTTGCAGCAGCCTGCCCAATAATTGATCCATCAGCTGCACCCGGTTGGGCGCAATAAAATCCCGGGTAAAGAGCAGTAACAGATTAAGTTGCTTTTTCCATTTTTTTCAGCTTTTTATCCCATCTTTTAAAGCGTTTGCGACAGTAGGCCAATAACTCATTATAAGTTTTAAAATAAAGTTCAAAGCTCTCTTCAGCGGGAGAATCATATTCACAATAATCATTTGCAT
>DAOVUK010000249.1 GCA_030632625.1 Gammaproteobacteria bacterium | reverse complement strand
TATGAACACTGACGAGGCTCGCTGACCATATTGGGGTCCAGATCAAGTCCGATACCTTCCAGGTAATTCACCAGGCCGATACGCTCAATCATTTCACCGGTACGTTCATGTTCAAGTGCATTTTCAGCAAAGAAATCAATCATTTCACCGGTTAATTCAACCAGATATTCAATCTCTTCCATGGTGTCAACTTTGAGGAATGGGGCAACTACAGTACCCATCATGTCACCAATTTTCAGGGTACGCTTACCACCGATAAGAACGGTCACACCGGTATCATCACCTGGCGCCAGCGCTTTGGTCATGACATTGATACAATGCATACAACGAACACATTCTTTGTTATTCACTTCAAGTGTGTTGTCATCCATTAATTTAATGGCATTAGAAGGACAACGATCAGTGACGTTATCAATCACATAATCACGGCCTTTTGCTGCAACAAAAGCTTTCACTTCATCCTGATCTACTTTCATCTCATCACGCCAGATACCAATAACAGCCATATCAGCACGCTCAATGGCATTGGTACAGTCATTGGGACAACCGGACACTTTCACTTTGAATTTGTAAGGTAAAGCAGGTCTGTGCAGATCATCCTGGAATTCATTCACCAGGTGACGCATCATACCATGCTCATTAGTACAGGAATGTTCACAACGCGCAGCACCGACACAAGCCATCGCTGTACGAACACAAGGACCCGCACCACCTAAATCGAAACCATATGAGTTCAGCTTATCAAAGAAAGGCTGCATCTGTGCAGTGCTGGAGCCGATAAACATAATATTACCAGTCTGACCATGGAAAGTTTGCAGGCCTGAACCATGAATTTCCCAGTCATCCGCTAGTTGATTCAAAATATCAGCAGTGTAGAAGTTACCTGCGGGCGGCTGAATACGCACTGTGTGAAATTCTTTTGATTCAGGGAAGTGTTCAGCAACTTCAGAGAAACGCGGAATAATACCGCCGCCATAACCGAAGACAGATACTGTACCGCCTTTCCACCAACCCATGCGAGTTTCATAGGAATGTTCTAACTGACCCATCATTCCATTAACCATGGAATTGATACGCTCATCAGGATGGTCATCTCTTAAACGCTTGAATGCTGAAATAAAGCTAGGCCATTCGCCATTTTCCAGCTCATCTAGCATCGGAGTATCATAGATCGTTACTTTAGGCACGGTTTTCTCCCTTAGATAAATTTGGTGCTACTAACATAATATCGCTTAGTAATTTTTAAACTTTGGCTTTAAGGCCGTTTCGAACTTCAATCAGAAGTCATTAACTCTTAACACAAAGTCATTAACCCTTAACAAAAGTCATTAACTCTAATAACATAAAGTCATTAACTCTTAACAAAAGTCATTAACTCTTAATTGAAATTTATAAATCCGGCTCAAAACCAATAATCTTTAGCCTTGCAAAGATACATGATAAAGTTGTTTTTCACAAGACACACAAAAACAATGAGATGAATTTTAGGACTTAATAATAAACTATTGAACCCTTCCTTTGGGAGGCATATCTCCGACACCACTATCCCCTTGGGGATATATCTTTTTCAACACTAAAATTAACTCATTAAACTTTACAATAATATCAGCAACTTAAAACAAAACTCTACAATAAAAATCAGCTTTACTGAGACCTCTTTCCAGTCATTATTTTTGTTGTTTTTCTCAATTTAAAGTTTCTTAACGATGCTTCTTAAATAATATTAAGCAATTACAATTTATTGCAATCATCTACGCTGAATTATACACCAGTGGTTTCTTCCTATATTGATATATATCAATTAATTTCTTCTAATATTAAAATATGTATTTTAAAGGACTTGAATTTGCCCCTGTTTACTCTTATTTCCTGATTATAAATTTAAAAAGTTGAGTAATTTTGTATGTTAATATTAAGTGAAGTTTTAATCCAGAATCATCAATTAGAATCCTATGCTGCTCTGCTGCAGCTTATCCAGACAAAGGCTAAAGAAGGTGAAATGTTTTTTGATATTGATATCAAACCGCCCTATCCTGATACGCCGGATGAATGGGAAACTGATTTAGAAGCTAAATTTACCAGTGCCCCGAAGTAAATAAGATATTGAATAGAGAGAAGTAATATGTTCTGGAATGAAGAGGAAAAACCGAATGAGTATGCAGCACCGGAAAATGTCATCGATCTTTCCTTCAAAGTGTCCTGCAAACAAATTAAACTGGATCATGCCTGGGCTTTAACTGAGGCTTTAAGTGAATTATTACCCTGGTTTAAGGATGATCCTCAATCAGCCATTCATCATATTTATATTCCTCAATCCGGCAATGGCTGGACTCGCAGTGATGATTTAGCAGATGAACTTGTGCAATTATCCCGCAGAACACGTCTTAAGATCCGCATTCCCAGTACCCGCCTGGAAGCAGTGCAATCCTTAACAGGCAAAACCATATCAATTGACGACAATGACTTAACCTTTGGTCAGGCTGAACAGCATTTACTCAGTACCATGACCACCATCGTTGCCCGCCATGTTCATATTCCCGGAACCGATGACAATGAAGAAGCGTTTTTGCAAGATATTCATAAACAAGTTAAAAAAATGGGAATTAATGTCAGAAAAATGTTATGCGGCAAATCACACCAGCTGCAAACACCTGCCGGTCTTATTAAAACCCGCAGTTTGATGATTGCCGATATTTCCCCTGAGGAATCAATTTATTTACAGGAAAATGGTGTAGGTCATTACTATAGCTATGGCTGCGGTGTTTTTATTCCACAAAAAGGCATTACAGCAGTCAATGCGAATGACTAGTTTTCCAGCACAGGTAACACAGTTCAGATCCTATCTCTTTTGAGAGATGCATTTTATCTGTAACTGATATATCATCAACTCACCTAAATTACATATATTTTAAAAGAGTAATTTACAAATTTTAATGATATAGACTTCTTGTTGATATTTTTATAAAAGTTTTTATGGAGCAGATTTAATGGCTATTACTTTTGAAGGTAAAGATGTAGAACTAACCGCTAATGGGTATCTTGTTGATATCGCTGACTGGAGTGAAGGTCTGGCTAAACAGATGGCTGCTGAAGAAGATATTGAATTAACCGATAAACATTGGGATCTGATTAACTTCCTGCGTGATCAATTCATCAATAATGGCGGTAAAAATCCTAATACCCGTGCTTTAATTAAAGAAATGGGCACAACCTGGGGTGAGAAAATCGGTTCTAAGGATTTATATAATTTATTTCCACAAGATCCCAGTAAGCAAGGTGGCCGTATCTCAGGTTTACCAGAAAGCAAACGTAAAGGCGGTTATTAACTCCCGTATTTAAAAGCGGCTTTACACTACCCATTATAGATATAGTATATTAGATTTTTCTCAGATATATTATCTCAAAATTTTAGCTTATAACTGATCAAAACTCAGTCTAAAACTCAGTACCTGGAGACATGAAATGAGCACTAAAGCAGAACTAATTAAAGAATTAATTGATATGCAGACCAAATTCATTAAATTTGAACATGAACATGGTATGCACCCGGATGACTATTACAATCCAGGTGCCGGTCATGAGTTAGAAACTTATAAAACTGACTTCATGGATAAAGCCATTCAGGTTCTGGATATGGCTCATGAAGAAAAAGATTCTTCGTGGAAACGTTAAACTTCTAGTTTTTCTATCAAAGGGCCGCTCTTATGCGGCCCTTTTTTTTGCATAACTTTTTGTAAGTATTCAGTAGAACGATAATCAGCCTTGCCAACTCCTTGAAAAACTTTCTTTTTAGCCCTATTTACTAGTATATGCCTATTTCAGCTAACCCATTATTTATTTCTGCCGCCCATAAATCATCAGGTAAAACAACGGTTACCATCGGCTTGCTGTCGGCTCTTAAAAATAAAGGTTTAAGCGTTCAGCCATTTAAAAAGGGCCCTGACTATATCGATCCTCTCTGGCATGGCAGTGCATCAGGTACTCCCTGTTATACTCTTGATTTCAATACCATGTCACACGATGAAATTCTGCAATTGGTCTCACGTAAACTGAGCACCTGTGATATCAGCCTGATTGAAGGTAATAAAGGACTTTATGACGGTCTTGATCTGGATGGCAGTAATAGCAATGCCGCCATAGCCAAATTAGTCGATGCACCTGTTATCCTGGTTCTGGATACCCGTGGGATGACTCGCGGCATCGCACCACTGCTCCTTGGTTATCAGGCTTTTGATCCTGGCATTAATATTGCCGGGGTCATTTTAAATCAACTGGGCGGTTCCCGGCATGAAAGTAAATTACGCGCTGTCATTGAACACTATACCGATGTCTCTGTGCTCGGTGCAGTACATAAAGATAAACGTCTGGAGATTGTTGAACGCCATCTGGGATTAATGCCCAGCAATGAAGATGGTGAAGCACAACAAAAGATCACTGACATTGGTGCAATAATTTCATCCCAGGTTGATTTAGATAAAATCATTGAGATTAGTCATCTGCATTCACCAAAACACCTGAAAAGTTCAATTAAATCAATAGCAGACACCCAGGCAGTCACACCTCAGATACGTCTGGCTTATATTAATGACAGTGCTTTTGGCTTCTACTATCCTGGTGATCTTGAGGCCCTGGAAGCAGCCGGGGCAAAATTAATTCAAGTCAATTCACTCACTGATAAGCAGTTGCCGGAAAACATTGACGGCTTATTTATCGGCGGTGGCTTTCCTGAAGAACGGCTCAATGAATTGCATGCCAATCAATCTTTTCGTGAATCTGTCCGCAAGGCAATAGACAATGGACTGCCTGCCTATGCAGAGTGCGGTGGTCTGATGTATTTATGTCGCAGCATCATTACAAATCAAGCGCATGGGGAACAGCAGCAAATAGAGATGGCTGGTGTTATTCCTGCTGATGCGAAAATGGAAGAAACTCCTCAGGGGCGCGGCCTGATCCGTTTCAGCGAAACATCACTAATGCCCTGGCCAGCTGCGGCCCATAATAACATCCCCGGCAATAGCAATACTGATAATACGGATGGCACAATTTCAGCCCATGAATTTCATTATTCACACCTGATTAATATCACTGAACCACTTAATTATGCCTATAAAATTCATAGAGGCAGTGGCATTGACGGCCGGCATGACGGTATTGTCTATAAAAACCTGTTAGCCTGTTATGCTCATTTACAGGATACTAATCAGAATCACTGGGCAAAACGATTTATTCAATTTATTCACCACAGTAAAAACAGTACAATTTAATCCATATCAAACTAAGACACCTAATTAATCGATAGAAGTGAGACAAAATATGATAAAACTGACAGAAGATGCCGCCAAACAAATTACAGCACAGATAAAAGCAAGTGGCGGCGAAGCTGATCCTTTAAGAATTGCTGTCACTCAGCATGCCAGTCATAAAGGCTTTCAATATTTAATGGGTTTTGACAAGCAGAATGATAATGACATTCTGTATGATATCCAGGGTATTAAAATTATCGTACACAACGATTTACTGGATATTACCAATGGTATGGAAGTTGATTTTGTTGAGATTGAAGGTGAAGATAATCAATTTATTTTTAAGAATCCTAATGATCCTACTTACCAGGCACCCACAGAATAAAAAGATAGTATTAAGCGTTAAG
>DAOVUK010000099.1 GCA_030632625.1 Gammaproteobacteria bacterium | reverse complement strand
GGTGTGGAAATGGAAGCCCGCTGGCAGGCAGCAGAAAATCTCAGTTTTTCCGGGAATTATACCTATCGTGATCCGGATGATAATGATTTTCGCCAGGTGACAGAAGCAGAGCAGGAAGCTTACTTTCGCTCAGACTGGCGTTTTTATGCGGGCTGGAACTGGAATGTACAGGCAAGCTGGATTGCCGATCGCAATAGAGCAGATGGTGATATACGAGCAGATGTGGACGATTATATTATTACCGATACAACCTTCCGTTATACGGGTTTGAAACAATGGGAATTTGCCGCCTCGGTGCGTAACCTGTTTGATGAAGATGCGCGTGAACACACGGGACAATCCATTCAGGATGATTTGCCTCTGCCAGAACGCAATTTTTATGCGGAAGTTCGCTATAAATTTTAGCTGAGCAGTATACCTGCCCGTATATCTGAGCGTAGAGTTACGGCATAAATCTAAAAAAGAGTATATCGGTTTCTTCCGGATTGTTTCGCCTGATACAATGCTTCATCGGCCATCTGATACAGCATATTGGCAGAACGACATTGCTCCCCGATGGTGGTAATCGCAATACCCAGACTGATGGTGATGATATTATAATTTGAACCGCTATGAGGTATTTTTAACGCCATTACGCTATTGCTGAGCTGTTCGGCAATCTGCAGCACACCGTCTTTTGAAGTGTCAGGCAGAATAACTGCAAACTCCTCACCGCCAATTCGTGCGACAATATCACAGGGACGTTTTATATTATCCTTGAGTGACCTGGCGACTTTTTTTAAGCAGATATCACCTGCCTGATGGCCATAAATATCATTGAACTGTTTGAAAAAATCAATATCAATCATGATGAAAGCAATTTGCTTTTTGCTGCGTTGCCCCTGCCGCCATAGCGTTGCATAATTTTCATCAAAGTGTCTGCGATTAGCCAGGTTTGTCAGGGGATCAATATAAGACAGATGCCGGAGCTGTGCTTCTTTTTTCTTCTGCAGGCTAATATCATGAATGACTGCCAGATAAATGTTTTTACTTGCAGGAATTTGTATTAAAGAAAGCTCAATAGGAAATTCGCTGCCATCCTGTCGTTGACCAAGCATCTCAATCGTCTTTTCTCTGCTCCCGCCTTCCGGGATGCCCTGTATGGGATCAAGTGTATTATCAGCGAATAGTCTTTTATACTCACTGGCAAAAGGTTCGGCTAATAAACGGGTGAAATTGAGCGCGTGTAATGCCTTTGCACTATAACCGAAAAGTTTCTCAATGGCCGGATTCGCCTGTAGAATTTCACCTGAGCTGTTAAGTTCTAACAGTCCATCAATGACCAGTGTGACAATTTTCTGTAATTGCTCTGATTGCTGTTGATATTCCACCAGCAATTCACGCAGATGTAATTCAGATGAGGCTAATTGTTGATTTAAATATTGTATTTTTAACTGATTTTCTACTCTGGCATAGATTTCTTCCTTATGAAAAGGCTTGTTAATATAATCTGTACCGCCTACAGAAAAACCCATAAGCAGATCATCCATATCAGTTTTTGCAGAAATAAAGACAACAGGTATTGCCTGGGTGGAGTTCTGGCTTTTTAATTGTCTGCAAGTTTCAAAACCGTCCAGGCCGGGCATCATGATATCCAGCAAAATTAAATCCGGAATGATATGGCGGGCAATTTTTATGGCGCGTTCGCCATCTCTGGCGGCTGAAATCTGATAGTCCTTGTATTGCAGAATTTCTGTTAATAAGGCAATGTTTTCAGCAGTGTCATCAACAATTAAAATTTTAGCCGGACTGGTTTTGTTCATTAATAACCCCCTCCACGTATTCTAAAATACCATCTAAATCAGCCGTGTTGATTAATAGTTCCAGGTGATGGGCCACGATTTCACCTGCAGGTCCCTTTTTTTCCAGCGGTATCAGTAAGTTTTTAAGTTCAGTCAACTGGCTGTATTCGGCAGCCTGCATGAGTTTTTGAATCAATTCCTGGTCCAGATTTAATCTGGGAGCGGCAGTCACGCCTTGTGTCGATTCTTCTATGGGGCGCCTGAGGTTTTCCTGTCGCTGTAATTTTATTCCCAGGATATTTTTAACTGCATGGTAAATTTCATCAAAGCGAAAAGGTTTAGAAATAAACAGGTCAAAACCTGACTGCAAATAGTATTCGGGAGAGTGCTGCAAAGTTGATGCGGTGACAGCAATACATTTGAGTTGTTCTGAGGAATATTTGCGGCGTATTTTTTTTATCGCCTCAAGCCCGTCCATCACGGGCATACGAATATCCATAAAAACGATATCAGGACAATTTTTTTCAATTTCATCCAGGGCTGCCTGTCCGTTTTCAGCGCAAACAATGCTGAAACCGAGCTGAGTTAAAATATTGCTTAATAGTTCGGTATTAACCTCATTATCTTCAACCACAAGAGCAGATAGTTGTCTGTCTGATGATAAGGTATAAACGGTATTAGTCACCGCTTCGATTGCCGTAAATGATTGATCGGCCGGCAATAACTGAATGTCAAAATAAAAGGTGGAGCCATGATTCACTTCTGAGGTGACCTGTAAATTCCCTGAGATTAAATCGACATATCGTCTGGTGATATTCAGTCCTAATCCTGTACCGCCTTTTAGTGTGCCCTGTTTTTCCTGATGAAATGCGTCAAAAATGCGTGTTATTGCTGCTTCATTAATGCCTGCGCCGGTGTCTTTAATGGAAAATTTGTAGCGATTACTGGCAATTTTTTCAATTTTGAACAGTACTTCTCCGTGATCGGTAAATTTACAGGCATTAGCAAGCAGGTTGATTAATATCTGGCGAAGCTTACCCTGATCGCCATTGACTAATACTGAGGTATGACTAAAACACTCCATCCGCCAGGCAATATTTTTTTCATCACAGCGTATTTTGAACATGTTCTCGACGCTCTGCACCAGTTCGAGTAAATTAAAATTGCTATTGCATACTTCAAGCGAGCCTGCCTCAATTTTTGACAACTCCAGAATGTCATTGATTAATGATAATAAGTGATTGCCGCTTTTATCAATAATATTTAATTTACGTACCTGTTCTGCATTCAATTCACTTTGCTGTAATAATTGCGCATAACCTAAAATAGCATTCATCGGGGTTCTGATTTCATGAGACATGTTGGCCAGAAAAATACTTTTTAAACGACTGGCGGATAAGGCTTCATCGCGTGCTTTTTGCAGCTGCTGAGTCCGTTCTGTTACGCGTTTTTCTAAATTAGCCTGGTAGTGAACGGTCAGCTGATGATGCTGTTCTAACTGAGTCAGCATATTGTTGTAGCCATCGATTAATTGACCGAATTCATCATTATGTTCGCTATGAATGGTCATGGTGTAATTATGTTGAGTAGTCACATGATTCATTGACTTTAATAATTTCAGCAGCGGATCAGTAAATATTTTTTGCGCCTGAAAGGCGAATGCCAGGGTTAACAGCAGAGCAATGCTTATCATTATTGCCGTTGTATAAACATATTGGGTGACCCGCTGCCAATAAACATCGCGATCAGATTCAATATGGATGAAGCCTATTAAGCTTTGATCGGCTTCAAAAATAATACGTCTGAGCAGATGTATCTGGTCATTGCTATAGAAGTAACCTTCCGCCTGGTTCTCAATGAGTGAAATAATTTCATCAGGCATGTGATGCGCTACGGGTTGGAGATGCTGGTAACTACCCCGATGATATTCAGCAAATATCTGCGGGCTATTCTTAAATAAGTGAGCACTATGAATATGAGGCTTTGCTTGTAGTGCCGTTAGCGTTTCGTCAGCTGCTTTTTTATCATAGAACATAATTGCAGCATAGCTATTTTGACCCACTAAATCGGCCAGTGTGGATAAATCCTCAAGCATGGTTTTTTTTAAGTTGAATAATTCACTGGTGATAAAAATGCTTAAGGTTGACAGCAGCATGACACTGCTAATGCCCATAATGGTAATAATGAGCTTCTTTTTTATGGAAAGTTTTTTAAATGACAGGTTAATCATGGCATTATTGCCCTCTTAGAAGAGACAATTTTTGCCAGGCTTAATATGCGGGAACTTATTTTTAGCCCGGCCTGCGTAATTGCATCAAGATTCACTTCGAGTCTGAGTTTTTCATCATTGCTTAAGAAAAAGCGAATATGACCATTTTGTTCTGCAAATCCGGCAGATTCACTGACGGTCAGAACAGGTGTTTGATGGAGTGCAGTTAATATGAAGGGTATATTATGTCGTTCAGACTGACTGATAAAGAGGATCTGGCACCGGGATGCCTCGTTTAAGTTAACATCACGTTGAATCATTAATGGACGGCTGTTGACTTTTTTATTGCGAATGCTTCGCAGCGCTTTATTAAAGGGCTCTTTACCAATAAAACAAAGCCGGAAAGGGTCTGTCTCAGTTTTAAATGTTGTTGCCGGCCATTCAACAAGCCTGGCAAAATTATATAAAAAAGCAGCTTTCAGGAAATATTCCCTGGCCAGAATGTTTTCAGCATATGCCTGTGCTGAAGTTATCATCATGGTGATGAAAAACAAACAGCTTAAAGAACGACGTAAAAAATTCAACAGATGCAGATCCTGAAGGCGGTAAAATAGCGGTGGAGATGAGTGAGCATCTGCATTTTCATAAGGTTTGCTGACAGAGAATATAAGATTATTAAAGTATATGAAAAAGGGCAGGAAATACAATAGAATTTTACATTTTTATCAGAAAAAATGGTTTAAAAATGAAAGACATCAGGAATTATTTATAATAAAAGGCAATATCGCATAAATCTTTCTTGTGCAGACACATAAGTCACAAAAAATAAGGTAAAATACCCCTGAATGAATAAATGAAAAGTAATTATTATGACCAATAAAGCCGTACCACGTAAAACTAAAATTGTTGCTACTATTGGCCCTGCCAGTGACTCGCCGGAAATATTAAGACAAATGATTGAAGCCGGTATGAATGTTGCCCGCCTGAATATGTCATTTGGCGTGGATGAGGTACAGCAAAATCGCCTGGATACTATCCGCCAGGTTGCCCGTGATATGGGCCGCTCGATCGCTATTATGGCTGATACTAAAGGCATTGAAATACGTACCGGCAAGCTGACTGATAATACTACAACACTGAATGCCGATGATATGTTTATTCTCTATTCTTATTCCAGAGAAGGCAGTCAGCAGGGTGTTTCAGTGAATTACAGCAATTTGCATAACGAAGTAAAACCGGGAACTCCCATTCTTCTAAACGATGGTGCCATCGAGCTTGAAGTGACAGAGATTGTAGAAACTCATGGCGGGGAAGTTCATTGCCGGGTCATTCATGGCGGTTTGCTTAGAGAAAATAAAAGTGTCAATTTGCCGGACACGCAATTACAAATGACTGCTGTCAGCCCGGAAAATCAGGAAGAAATTTATCGTGAATTAAGTTTTGCTGCGGAAAACAATGTGCAATACATTGCCGCATCTTTTGTGCAGGATGCTGAAGATGTGATCAAGATGCGGGCAATTCTGGAAGATAAAGGGGTCAGTATCCCAATTATTGCCAAAATTGAAAACAGAGCTGGAATAGAAAACCTGAACGCCATTGTTGCTGTAGCAGACGGCACCATGGTTGCCCGTGGCGATTTGGGTGTTGAATTACCGCTTGCAGATGTTCCTGCGATGCAAAAGCGTATTATTCAATCAACCGTGACCAGTGGTAAGCCGGTTATTACGGCCACAGAAATGCTGGCTTCCATGGAAACGAATCCCAAACCAACACGTGCTGAAGCCAGTGATGTTGCTAATGCCATTCTGGACGGCAGCTCGGCTATTATGCTCTCTGGTGAAACCGCCATGGGCAAGTATCCGGTTGAATCGGTTAAAATGATGGCTGCTCTGGCTGTTCGCGCAGAAGCTTCGCTGAAAGAGTTTGGTTATCTGCAAAAAATCAAACCCCATAGCAGTAACGTGGTTACAGAGGCCGTCAGTCAGGCAGCCATTACCATGGCAAACCATTTGAAAGCGACTGCAATCATCAGTTTGACCGAGTCAGGTTTTACTTCCCGACAGATCTCAAAATATCGTCCGGAGTCATTAATTCTTGCTGTGACCTGTGCAGAATCTGTGGTGTTACGTTCGTCTATGAACTGGGGGGTGTATTCCATCCTCTATAAAGAAGGCGGCAGCAATGCAGAAAAACTGGAGTTTGCTCTGGAAGAAGGTAAGGTCCTGGGATTTTTTAAATCACAGGACATTATTGTCGTCACGGCAGGACCGGGTCAGGAAGCCGGCGGTACCAATATGGTGCGAGTTCTTACAGTGCCTTAAAGCAGTTGTAAGTCTTAAGTTGTAAGTTATTACCAGGAGTAGAAGCGGCAGTTCGGGAAGTGGCTGCAGCCAATATAATTCTGGCCAATTTTCTTACCACGCACCGCCTGTCGGATTTCCAGTGAATGACCACAATCGGGACACGGGTCTCCAGCTTTATATTGATTAGCCTGTATCGACCGGCTTTTATTAACAGCTGCAGCAGGCTGTTTGATCTGGCTGATAATGGCTTTGAGCAGGTTTATTTGCTGTTGCAAAAAGCCTTCAATAGTTTGTCCTTTATTGTGTGCAATATCATCCAGCTGCTGTTCCCATTGTGCGGTCAGAAGCGGATCTTTAATGGTCTCCGGTACGGCATCACACAAGGCAAAACCAGGCTCTGTGGCCTTAATCAATTTTCTTTCTTTATGGATAAATTGCCGTTGAAATAAGGTCTGAATAATATTGGCGCGAGTTGCCTGGGTACCCAGGCCTGCTGTTTCGCGCAGTATTTTTTTCATCACCTTATCCGTTACCTGAGAGCCAATGGTTTCCATGGCTTTGATCAGAGTACCTTCAGTGAAATGTTTGGGCGGCTGGGTGAGTTTATCCTGAAGCTTAAGATGATCACATAATAATTGTTCCCCCTTTGTCACCGCCGGTAATTCTTTTTCATTGCTTGCAGTTATGGATTTTTTTGTGCGTTCAGAATTGGCATCAAGCACCTGTTTCCAGCCTCTGACTCTTGCAATGCGGCCGCTGGCTTTGAAACGATCCTCACCAATAATGACTAAAATAATACTCTGGTCATATTCGTAATCAGGAAAAAACTGGGCAATATAACGACGTCTGATCAGATCGTAAACATTTTGTTCTCTGGCATTGAGTCTGCTGATGCCGGGTGTTGCCTGAGTGGGAATGACTGCATGGTGGGCGGTGATTTTTTTATCATTCCAGACTCTGGATCGTTGTTTCTGCCTGGCATGAGAAAGCAGTTCACAAATAGAGGGGTCATTTTTACACAAAGCCTGCAGGACCGCACTGACATCATTGAACTGACTCATCGGAAGATATTCGCAATCACTCCTTGGATAAGAGGTGAGTTTGTGGGTCTCATACAGAGCCTGTGCAGTATTCAGGACTTCCTGTGCACCATATCCCCAGCGTCGTGAAGCCTCCTGCTGCAGCCCTGATAAATTATACAGCAGGGGGGGCGGCTGCTTTTTTCTTTGAGTCGAGGCGGTGCTTACTATACCGTATTGATTCCGGCAGCGATCGATGACACTTTGTGCCTGCTGTTTATCCAGACATTTATTTTCCGCAGAATGTTTTTGATCAGGAGCCTGTGGAGATTGTTTAGCCGCTTCCGGCAGCTGCCATTTTGTTTCCAGGAGTTCATTGCTGTTTTTAACTTCTTGTTGCCCGACTTTTTGTGTATTGACTCCCTGTTTATGGAAATAGGCCAGCACTTCATAATAGGTTTCAGGTTTAAAGTGGGCAATTTCGCGATCTCGCCTGACGATGAGTGCCAGCGTGGGTGTTTGTACCCGGCCCACGGAGCGAACCTGCCGATCATTGCCCAGCAATGTATAGGCACGGGTCAGATTCATACCGATTAACCAGTCAGCACGTCCTCGGGCAAGACCGGAGTGATAAAGGGGTAAAGTTTCCTGACTGCTGCGAATGGACTTCAGGGCGCGTTGAATACTGATAGGATCAAGAGCAGATAGCCAGAGACGGCGGGTAGCTCCCCGGAATTTAAGATAATCCAGTACCTCCCGGGCAATGGTTTCTCCTTCCCTGTCCGCATCCGTTGCGATGACCACACTATGACACTGCTTTAATAGCCGTTTGATCACCATTAATTGCTTACGGGTCGATTTTTTTGCTTCCAGTTTCCAGTGTTGAGGCAAAATGGGTAAGTCATTGAGTGACCAGCGTTTGTATCGGCTGTCATAGCCATCAGGTGGGATCATTTCTAATAAATGACCAATACACCAGGAGACTAATAAGCCGTTGCCCTGCAGATAACCATCATTTCGCTGACTGACCCCCAGTGCTTTGGCAATATCCCGACCCTGTGAGGGTTTTTCGCAGAGATACAGTTCAAATGTGTTGTTATTCTTAACTGCCAAAAGTGTTCCCTGTTTAAATCATTACTTATAATAAAGCGAGCTTAGTGTAATCCGGAAAAGTTAATAATACCGGATAAACCGGCTGTTCACAAAACTGCATGAGCATTAAAGAGGTCTTCATAAATTTGCGTAGTTTTCCAAATATCAGCAAAACTACCGAAGCGGTAATTTGAAAAGAATGAGGGGTCGCTCGAAAGTGGTGCTTACATTCAGAAGTCGGGGAGGTGTCGTTCACCTTGCCGGGGACGCGCGCAAGTACATCCCTGTAGCGCTCAGCCTCGCCATCCATGGCTCGAAATGCCCCTTGCCAGGCAAACGACCCCTCCCCACCTTCTTAGCTGCATCACATTTCTCACTGGT
>DAOVUK010000230.1 GCA_030632625.1 Gammaproteobacteria bacterium | reverse complement strand
TGCCAGGTAGTTGAGCCAGGCTTAATGGTACGACGTAATACATCCAGAATAGCCTTATATTCTTCATTATCATCGTCTTTAGTGGCTGGAATAGCACCTGCTTTTTCAAACTCGACGCCCTTATGCACTAATAGTGTGGCATCACCGCCATCATCTAAAATCATATTGGGTAAGTGACCATCCGGCCACATTAATGCCTGCTCTGTACACCACCAGTATTCTTCAATGGTCTCACCTTTCCAGGCAAACACAGGAATATTCTGAGCTGCAATCGCTGCTGCGGCGTGATCCTGAGTGGAGAAAATATTACAGGAAACCCAACGTACCTCAGCGCCTAAATTAACCAGAGTTTCAATTAATACCGCTGTTTGAATGGTCATATGGATACTACCCATAATTCGACAACCGGCCAGAGGATTTTGTCCTTCGTATTCTTCTCTTAATGCCATTAGTCCGGGCATTTCGACTTCGGCCATTGCTATTTCTTTACGTCCCCATTCAGCGAGGCTCATATCTGCTACTTTATAATCTGTAAATGTGCTCATTTTACATCCTTAAAATTCTATTCATTTTTTTGTCAGTAGAGACGTTGCATGCAACGTCTCTACACATGCAACGTCTCTACAGGCCTGCAGCAGCTTTCAATGCATCTGCTTTGTCGGTTTGTTCCCAGCTGAATTCTGCTTCTTCACGACCAAAGTGTCCATAAGCCGCAGTTGCAAGATAAATAGGACGCAGCAGATCAAGCATTTTAACCAGGCCGCCGGCACGCAGATCAAAATGCTCATTAATCAGTTCGACCAGTTTTTCATTGCTGACCTTCTCTGTGCCAAAGGTATTCACTGAAACAGAAGTCGGTTCTGAAACACCAATCGCATAAGACACCTGTATTTCACAGCGATCGGCCAGACCGGCAGCAACAATATTTTTTGCCACATAGCGACCGGCATAAGCGGCACTGCGATCAACCTTAGAGGGATCTTTACCGGAAAAAGCACCGCCACCATGACGTGCCATGCCGCCATAAGTATCTACGATAATTTTACGCCCGGTTAAACCGCAATCGCCCACAGGGCCGCCAATAACAAAACGGCCAGTTGGATTAATATGATATTTGGTGTCTTTGGTTAACCATTTTTCCGGCAGGACAGGTTTAATAATCTCGTCCATTACCGCTTCACGCAGGGTTTCAATACTGACATCCGGATTATGCTGCGTCGATAATACCACTGCATCAATGCCGACGGGCTGATCATTTACATAGCGAAAAGTCACCTGACTTTTGGCATCAGGACGCAGCCAGTTAAGCAATCCTGATTTTCTCACATGAGATTGACGTTTAACCAGTTGATGAGCAAAAGTAATGGGAGCAGGCATTAATACCTCAGTTTCATTACTGGCATAGCCAAACATCAAACCCTGATCACCCGCACCTTGTGCATGAGCATCTGTTTCATTAACACCCATAGCGATATCAGCAGACTGTTTATCGATAGAAGTCAGCACGGCACAAGATTGATAATCAAAGCCCATATCAGAATGGTTATAACCAATCTCCTTTATGGTATCACGTACCACCTGCTGCATATCGACATAAGAAGACGTGGTAATTTCACCGGCGATAACCACCATACCGGTGTTGATCATAGTTTCGCAGGCAACCCGGGCATTTTTATCATCGGTTAAAATGGCATCAAGAACAGCATCAGATATTTGATCGGCAATTTTATCCGGATGTCCTTCAGAAACAGACTCGGAAGTGAATAGGTGGCTATTGGCCATAAGAATTCCTGTTTTTGTAACTAACTATTTGTAACTAGTGTTCATCCGTAAATTGACAGCTTTAGGCGAATAAATTCGCCCCTACAGAGAAAATACAAAGCTATTCAATAGTTTATGAATTCACAATTGTAGGGGCGAATTTATTCGCCCTATTAACTAACGGATGGACACTAACTAACTATTAGTTTGAAGTTAATAATGTAATATATTAAAGCAATAATTTTAGACCTTATTAAGGCAACTTTAAATATTTTAAACAGATTGTACGCTGTGATTGAAAATAATTCATACTTTTTAGTGATAAGTCAGTACTATTTTGTATAAAATAAGCCTGTATAAATAAAGCACTATAAATAGAAAGAAATAGTTAAAGGAAGTAATAATGGTTAGTCTTGAAACACCCGTTTGTGATTTTGATAAAGCAGCAATTGATTTTTCCCTGCCGGATGTGGACGGAAAAATATGGACTCTGCAGGAATGTTCAGGTGAAAAAGGCTTGCTGGTGATGTTTATCTGTAATCACTGTCCTTATGTCAAAGCCATTCTCGAGCGTCTGGTTCGTGATACCAGCGAGTTAAAGGCACTAGGGGTCAATAGTGTGGCGATTATGTCCAATGATGCCAGCCAATATGCTGAAGACTCTGCGGAAAACATGCACAAAATAGCACAGCAATCTGATTTTTCTTTCCCTTACTTGCTGGATTCCTCTCAGGATGCGGCAAAGCAATATGGTGCTGTGTGTACTCCGGATTTTTTTGGCTACAATGCTGAACTCAAATTACAATATCGCGGCAGACTGGATGCCTCCAGAAAAGAAACGGCTGCATTAGATGTCAGACGAGATTTATTTGAATCCATGAAACAGATTGCTCAAACTGGAAAAGGCCCCGAAGAACAGATACCGAGTATGGGCTGTTCTATTAAATGGATTGATTGATAATTATCAATCAAGCAGGGAATAGACGCCTGCTAAGTCAAGCACGACAGCGCTTCATGTAAATGAACAAATGCTTTGATAAAAAAAAATAAGCCATTGAAATACAAGGAAATCAGCTTATTTATAAGAACTTTCTTATATTGCTAGGTATAAGCATTCCCTTATACCAACAATTAAGAAATAAAGTTGTACTTTATACCTGATTTCTATTATATTCCCTAAACCGCTTTTTTAGTGGTCAGTTTATGTTGGGGAAAAAGCCCCAAAAAGTTGCTGTCTCGGCTTATATAAGCGACAATGCGACTCAAAATTTTAATTGAAAAATTCCTTAATTCCAGGAGAATCATATGCCAGAACGTAAGGTACTAGCCAATGCTATTCGTGCATTAAGTATGGATGCCGTACAAAAAGCAAACTCAGGACACCCCGGTGCGCCGATGGGTATGGCTGATATCGCAGAAGTGCTGTGGAATGGTTTTATGAATCATAATCCAGCCAATCCAAATTGGGCGGATCGTGATCGTTTTATTTTATCCAATGGTCATGGTTCAATGCTTATTTATTCACTATTGCACCTCACTGGTTATGACCTTTCAATTGATGATCTAAAAAGTTTTCGTCAATTGCATTCTAAAACGCCTGGTCATCCTGAGTATGGTTATGCACCTGGTGTAGAAACAACGACAGGTCCTTTAGGGCAGGGTATTACCAACGGTGTCGGCATGGCGATTGCTGAAAAAGCAATGGCAGGTCAATTTAACCGTGATGGACATACTATTGTTGACCATAATACTTATGTCTTCTTAGGTGATGGTTGTTTAATGGAAGGTATCTCTCATGAAGCGTGTTCATTAGCAGGTACTTTAGGTCTAGGTAAACTGATTGCATTTTGGGATGATAATGGTATTTCTATTGATGGTCATGTTGAAGGTTGGTTCTCAGATGATACTCCAAAGCGTTTTGAAGCTTATGGTTGGCACGTTATTGCCGATGTTGATGGTCATGACGCAGCTGCTTTAAGTGCAGCTGTAGAAGCCGCTCAGGCAGAAACAGGCAAACCTACTATGATTTGCTGTAAAACCACGATTGGTTTTGGTTCACCTAATAAAGCAGGCAGTCATGCCTGTCATGGTGCTCCCTTAGGCGAAGAAGAAATTAAACTGACCAAAGAAGCTCTAGGTTGGAATCACGGTGCGTTTGAAGTACCTGATGATGTCTACCAAGGTTGGGATGCAAAAACAAAAGGTGCGGCGGCAGAAGCGGCATGGAATGATTCTTTTGCGGCTTATAAAACAGCACACCCAGAATTAGCAGCTGAATTTGAACGTCGTATGTCAGGTGAACTTCCTGCTGATTGGGCTGATAATTCTGCAAAATATATTGCTCAAGTCAATAGCGATGCAAAAAGCCCAGCGACTCGTCAAGCCTCATTAGCATGTATTGAAGCTTACTCACCGATGTTACCTGAATTATTTGGTGGTTCTGCTGACTTAGGGTGTTCTAATCTGACTGAATGGTCTGGTTATAAGCCTATGTGTGACAATGAAGTGTTTAACTATGTCAATTATGGTGTCCGTGAATTTGCCATGTCAGCCATTATGAATGGTGCGACATTGCATGGTGGTGTTATTCCATTTGGTGCAACCTTCTTAATGTTCTCTGAATACGCTCGTAATGCCCTACGTATGGCGGCATTAATGAAGCAACGTTCTATCTTTGTTTATACTCATGACTCAGTAGGTCTGGGTGAAGATGGTCCAACGCATCAACCGATTGAACAAATTCCTACCATGCGTATGATTCCAAATATGGCAGTTTGGAGACCTTGTGATGCGGTTGAATCAGCGGTTGCATGGCAACAAGCGATTGAACGTGCGGACGGTCCTTCTTGCTTGATCTTCTCTCGTCAAGGTTTACCTCATCAAACCCGAAGTGATGCACAAATTGCAGCCATTGCTCAAGGTGGTTACATTCTTCAAGATTGTGATGGCACACCTGATGTGGTTATTATTGGTACAGGTTCTGAAGTCGCTCTGGCAATGGGTGCAGCAGAACAGATGTCTGGTAAAAAAGTACGTGTTGTTTCTATGCCATCCACTAATTTATTTGATGCTCAAGATACTGCTTATAAAGCGTCTGTATTGCCTAAGGGTGTACCGACTATTGCAGTAGAAGCAGCGGTAACAGATGCTTGGTACAAATATGCAGATGCAGTGGTTGGTATTGACCACTTTGGTGAATCAGCACCTGCTGATCAATTATTCAAAGAATTTGGTTTCACTATTGAAAATGTAGTGTCTACTGCTGAATCTGTTATGTAATATCAGTGTTGGGTAATGAATCGTCATTGCCCAGTACAATTTAATTTTTAGTTTACTCTGTTTTAGCTCATGTTTAAGACAGAGAATATTTTAATTTTCAGGAGAAGTAATAATGGCTCTTAAAGTCGGTATTAATGGTTTTGGTCGTATTGGTCGTATGGTTTTTCGTGCAGTTTATAATGAATTTCCAGGTATAGAAATTGTTGGTATCAATGATTTATTAGAAGCAGACTACCTTGCTTACATGCTGAAATATGACTCAGTACATGGTCGTTTTGACCATGATGTTGCTTCAAAAGACGGTGCAATGATTGTTGATGGTAAAGAAATTCGTTTAACAGCAGAGCGCGATCCTTCAGACCTAAAATGGGGTGATGTTAAAGCGGACTTAGTGATTGATTGTACAGGTTTCTTCCTTACAGAAGAAAGCTGTCAAAAGCACATTGATGCAGGTGCTAAGAAAGTGGTTCAGTCAGCACCTTCTAAAGATGGTACACCGATGTTCGTTTATGGTGTTAACCACAATGAATATGCAGGTCAAGCCATTGTTTCTGCGGCTTCTTGTACCACTAACTGTCTTGCTCCTGTGGCAAAAGTATTGAATGATAAGTGGGGCATCAAGCGTGGCTTAATGACTACTGTTCATGCTGCTACTGCGACTCAAAAAACGGTTGATGGTCCTTCTATGAAAGACTGGCGTGGTGGTCGTGGTATTTTAGAAAATATCATCCCATCTTCAACAGGTGCGGCTAAAGCAGTCGGCGTTGTACTTCCAGAATTGAATGGCAAGCTAACAGGTATGCCATTCCGCGTACCAACACCTGATGTTTCAGTAGTTGATGTAACGGTCGAACT
>DAOVUK010000356.1 GCA_030632625.1 Gammaproteobacteria bacterium | reverse complement strand
ATGGACACCGTAGCGAGGGAAAGCTGTTTTGAGTCAGATTTTGCTATCATTTTAGGCGAATAGTTGCCCTATTTAATGAAAATGATGGTGAAATCTGGCCAAAATCAGCTTTTCCGCAGTAGGATTTCTATTCTCGGACAAGCTCCTAGGGCCGTGGAAAATTTATTTTTTCCACGGCCTTAAGTATTAAACGAATACAGGTTTCTAAAATACCTTACTTGAAGATGGGGATCAATGCTACTAAGCTAATCTATAACTATCTAGCATTTAGTTTAGCAAAAAACTGCGACTGATTAAGCGTAGTAATTAAGCAATATATGCTGTACAAAAACGATTGTCCTACATCTTAATCCTGTAATTAGAATGATGAATATTCACCATGCACAATTTTTTCTTTAAGAGCTTTATTTTACTGAAGTGGACTTGCCTGTTTCTGCTTTTTGTTCTGCTAATAGTTTATTTTATTTTACGTGCCAGTTTGCCTGATCTGGATGGCACAAAAATCATCACCTTGCTCAATCAGTCTGTGCAAATTGCAAGGGATGCACAGGGAATTCCAACAATACGTGCAAAATACCGGCAGGATACGGCCTTTGCCTTAGGTTATGTTCATGCTCAGGAACGTTATTTTCAAATGGATTTATTACGTAGAAAAGCCGCTGGAGAACTGGCCGAATTATTAGGTGATGCCGCGCTTGAGAGTGATATAAAAGTTAAACTGCATCGTTTCAAACAACGGGCGCAGCAGATAATCCGAAAATTACCGAGAGCACACTATAGTTTACTGATGGCTTATAGTCATGGTGTCAATGCGGGTATTGAAGCATTAACTAATGATCCTTATCAGTATCTGCTGTTAGGTCAATTGCCTGAACAATGGGAGCCTGAAGACAGCATTCTGTGTGTTTATTCTATGTATTTTGACCTGAATGATGAGCTGGGTGAAAGAAAAACTTCGCTGGCCATTCTTAAAGATAAACTGCCCGGACAATGGTTTGATTTTTTAACAGCAAAAGGCGGTATCTGGGATGCAGCGATGGATGGTGGTCAATTAGCAGATACCCGGCTGACGATTCCGGCAACAAAACTGCCGGACTCCTTGTTGACGATGGTGCAAGGTCATTTGATGCAGGACTCTTTGCTGCAACAGAATGCTGCTGACAATGATGTGTCATACCAGCAGAAACCAAATCCTGACTTCTTACCTGGTTCTAACTTCTTACCTGGTTCTAACTTCTTACCTGGTTCTAACAGCTGGGCAATTGACGCCTCCCTGACAGCCTATTCATCAGCGATGTTAGCCAATGATATGCATCTGACTTTACGCGTGCCCAATATCTGGTATCGTGCCAGCTGGTATCTGGATGATGGCCGCCGTGTCACGGGAGTGACTTTACCGGGGGTACCGGTAATGGTTATTGGTAGTAATGAACGTATAGCATGGGGCTTGACCAATGCTTATGGCGACTGGGGTGATATTATTACTTTGCAGACCAATAAGGAAAACACTCAATATCTCAGTTCTGAGGGCTGGAAAGATTTTAGCATTTATAAGCATTTAATTAAAAGCAGCAGCGGCCGTAGTAAAGAACATATTAGCATTGAAACTGACCGGGGACCGGTGATTGGGATAAATCATAAGGGCGAGTATATTGCTCACCAATGGCTTGCGTATGCACCGCAAGCAGTCAATTTAAATTTTTTGGAATTGGAAAAAAGTAAATCTGTGAGTGAGGCACTGCAAATTGCGCCAAAAATAGGCTTGCCGCCTCAAAGTATACTTATCGCTGATAAAGAGGGTCATATTGGCTGGACAATTGCCGGTCTTATACCTGAGAGAAGTAGTAAAGAAGTATCTGACAATGCCGAACGAATCAATAAAGGCTGGCAGGGATATCAGACTGCAGGTGATTATCCCCGTTTCGTTGATCCGGAGAATCATCGCCTCTGGAGTGCCAACAATCGGCTGGTTTCAGGTGAAAAATTGTCAATGATTGGCTTTGAAGGAGGTGATCTGGGTGCCAGAGCTCAGCAAATACGAGATGCTTTGCTGGCGAATGAACATTTTAAGGAAGCCGATTTACTGGCGATTCAACTGGATGTCCGGTCGGTTTTTTTACAGCGGTGGAAACAATTACTGTTAGACAGCCTTGAGCTTGAAAACAGCCTTGAGCTTAAAAGTAGCCTTGAGCCTGGAAACAGCCAGACTGTTGCTGTAAATAATCCGGACTCTTCGAATAAAGCTGATCTGCTGTTGATGACAGAAGTTCTGAACAAAGAAGAAAATCTCAGTGCTGATCCTGATTCAGCGGCTTATGGTCTGGTAAAATCTTTCAGGAAAAATGTCGTTAATCACAGTATTGGCTGGATTTATAATGCCCTGGAGAAACAATATCCCCGACTCTTTAAACGTTCATCAATGGATAAACTCATAGAATATCCAGTCTGGGAGCTGGTCAGCCAAAAACCGCAGCACCTGATTCCGGCAGCTTATAAAAACTGGCATGATTTTCTTATTGGCTCAGCCCGAAAAGCCTATAATGAAATAAGCAAAAATGGACAGGCTGATTTGGCCAGGCAAAGCTGGGGGCAATTACATAAAATCAAAATTCATCATCCCTTGAGTACGGCAATTCCCGGACTTGGACTGCTCCTGGATATGCCTGATTCTCCTCTGAGCGGTGATAGAAATATGCCTAAAGTATCAGCGGGTAAATTTGGCGCATCGGTGCGTATGGTGGTTTCTCCAGGACAGGAAAAAAACGGTATTATGCATATGCCCGCAGGGCAAAGCAGCCACCCGTTATCCTCCTATTATTCCACAGGACATCAGGACTGGGTCGAGGGCAAAGCCAGTGCATTTTTGCCGGGCAAAACAAAATGGCTGTTAGAGTTAAAATCTGTGCAATGATTCAAGGTGATAGGCAAATATGTTATATTAGCTGTTTTGTTATTCTTTAAGTGAAGGGAAAGATTGATATGAACGCTCAAGTTGGGGATGAATTAAGGCACGATTGGGACATCTCTGAGGTTCAGGCACTTTTTGAGTTGCCTTTGAATGATCTTTTGTTCCGGGCTCACAGCCTGCACCGCACTAATTTTGATCCAAACAGCATTCAGATAAGCACTTTGTTGAGTATTAAAACCGGCAGGTGTTCTGAAGATTGCGGTTATTGTTCACAAAGCGCCCATCATAATACGGAACTGGAAGCAGAAGCACTGCTGTCACTGGATGAAGTCGTTGATGCCGCCAAAAAAGCTAAAAATGAAGGTGCTGATCGTTTTTGTATGGGGGCCGCCTGGTCACGGCCCAATAAGCGGGATTTTCCTAAAGTACTGGAAATGATCAAGGCGGTTAAATCCCTTGATATGGAAAGTTGTGTCACTTTGGGAATGCTGGATAATGACCAGGCGCAGCAGTTAAAAGAAGCCGGTCTGGATTATTATAATCATAATCTGGATACCTCTCCGGAATTCTATGGTAATGTGATTTCAACCCGTACTTTTCAGGATCGCCTGGATACGCTTAACAATGTGCAGCAAGCCGGGCTCAATGTCTGCAGCGGCGGTATTCTTGGCCTGGGAGAAGAACGCAAAGACCGCTGCAGTCTGCTGATACAACTGGCGAATATGGAAAAACATCCGGATAGTGTGCCCATTAATATGCTGGTGCAGGTGGAAGGTACACCATTATATGGTCAGGATGAGATCGAGCCTTTAGAATTTGTACGGACAGTCGCAGTGGCAAGAATTATGATGCCCCGTTCGGTGGTCAGATTGTCAGCGGGTCGTGAAGAAATGTCCGATGAAATGCAGGCAATGTGCTTTTTTGCCGGAGCCAATTCAGTTTTTTATGGCGAACGTTTATTAACAACGGATGGTGCCAGTGCTCAGGGCGATCAAAAACTTTTTGCCAGCCTGGGTATGAAAACCAGCCTGGAAAAAAAGAAAAGTGTTGGTGGTAAAAACAAACATAGTCATGCAGGGCATGAATCAGTAACGCCGGCTTAACGACCTTAGCGGTAATTTGCAAAGAAATGGTGTGGCGTTCGAAAGTGGTGCTTACATTCAGAAGTTGAGGAGGTGTAGTTCACCTTGCCGGGGACGCGCGCATGCTTTTAGTTATCAAAGGTCATCCATGTAGCGCTCATCCTCGCCATCCATGGCTCGAACCAAAAGTAGGCGCCCTGAGGCGATGCCCCTTGCAAGGCAAACAACACCT
>DAOVUK010000088.1 GCA_030632625.1 Gammaproteobacteria bacterium | reverse complement strand
GTGATTTAAATAAGCCGGTAAATTCTTTATCGGTCAGTAGTTTAATTTCACCGGAAAGAATGCCTTCATTACCATCATATTGACCCTTGTAATAAATATCGGCTAACACTTGCTTGTTTTGATTGGTATGAACGACTTGCAGTTCAATATTTTCAGGATGCAGGGGTTCTTTCAGGTAATGTGTCTGACGTTTATCAAAGGGAAAATTTGCCCATTTTTCCGGCTTGGGTAATTGCTTCATTGCCAGTTGTGCTGATATAGACTGTTCAGTACCATCGGTACCGGTTAATAGCAGATTAAAATGAGATTGTTGAGCATTAACCGGAGTATCCTTATGCTGCTTTAGCGTGATTGAGGAATCAAGTGAGACGCCTTGAATATCTGGAATGTCCTGAAGCTCATTGGCAATAATACTTAACATTAAAGGATTATCGGTATTCTCATTAATTGCCCGGCCAGAGACAGAAAGCTGGATTTTACCCGTAGCAGATGAATGGTATTCAGCGTGAATATCCAGTAAACCGATGTCATAGATAAAACCAGTATTAAAATAGGGGAATAATCCATAAAACAACGGACTGGAAGTATCTTTGTTTTCAGTGGGTATGGAGGAATCATTGATCTGAATATGATCAAGTTTCAATTCATCAATTTTTATACGCTGACTTAATAAACTGAATGGTGATATCTCACTATCAAGATGGCTGATATGAATATCATAGGCCTCATATTTAAACTTAAGGTTGTCAATTTTTATCGAAAAGGGGCTTAAATGAATGGCGTCAACACTGGCATCTGCAATCCAGTGATTGAGGTGATTCTCCACAAGATATTTTTGTATGCCGGGAACAAAGAGGATTGCCATAATGAAAAATGGTAATAATCCGATTGTTAGCAGAAAATAACGAAGCAACACTCTCTTTTTAAGCATAATAAATCCATTATTTGCAGTATATAATGACATAATAAGTCAATTTAAGACTTCTTAATATAGGAATCTTCTTATATTTTTTCCTATCTTACAATTGCGGTATTGCAGTTATGCATACGAACTTGAGTTATAGCGTTTCTTATGTGAGAATATAGATAAATATTAACATAGTTTCTAAGGTGTTCAATGGGACAAAAAATAGATTTTAATGCAGATGAATGGGATTTTCAGGAAGAAAGCGAATTAGTACCAATACAATCTGAAATTTCCCTGCCGGATGATTTTTTTAAGGGGCATTCTGAAGGCCGTGCACATGATGCTGATGAAGCTGAAATCACAGCTTATGTTGGCGGCGAAAAAATCCAGATAAATCATCAAAATACCGATCGTTTACCAGCCAGTCAGGAAGAAGAAGCCTTCAGACGACAGATTGAAGATCTTTTTGAACTACTGGAGCTGGAAAAAAAGTCAGATAAAACGGATGGTATTCGGGTTTACCAGACTGATTCATCACCCTCCAGACCCTGGCGTTTTCATTAAATCCGGAAAAATCAGTAGCATCATATTCAAAGTTCAGTGTATAATGCCCGCTCTCTGCCGGTCCCCTCGCAATGATAGACCGTTAACCCAGCCAGATCCGGAAGGAAGCAACTGTAGCGGTCGACTCATGTGCCGGGGTGTGGCTGGCAGAGTCTTCAACTCTAATCTGAGAGTCTTCACTTGTTATATAATTACCTCTAATTCCCACACCTGTTTTCCACCAGAAATATCCCGAGAAAATCATTCATGCTCTTCAGTGATCATCTGGAGCAGTATCATAAATTAATGTATAATTAGCCTCGATAAAATTATTATTTAATCGTAACTACTCAGCATATTCATCTTTTACTCCATAACGGCGTTATTTTCGTACTCAAATGGTCACATATTTCTATATGCTCACATTTTCCGTGCAAAAATGCCTTGTTCTGAAGCAAAATCTAAACACGCTGAATAGTTACTTTAATCTAGGGCTTTTATGAAATACCAGGTTCTGGCTCGCAAATACCGTCCAAAAACTTTTACCACTATGATGGGGCAGGAACATGTCCTGAAGGCACTGAGTAATGCCCTGCAGAGTGGCCGTCTTCATCATGCCTATCTCTTTACCGGTACACGTGGTGTGGGTAAAACAACGGTTGCCAGAGTACTGGCCAAGGCACTTAATTGTGAACAGGGGATAAGTGCATCACCCTGCGGTGAATGTGCTGCCTGTCAGGAAATTGATCAGGGACGTTTTGTTGATTTAATTGAAGTCGATGCTGCCTCACGTACCAAAGTAGAAGACACCAGAGAACTTCTGGACAATGTCCAGTATGCACCCACTCGCGGGCGATTCAAAATCTATCTGATTGATGAAGTTCATATGCTGTCGGGACACAGCTTTAACGCCTTGTTAAAGACTTTAGAAGAACCACCTCCGCATGTTAAATTTTTATTAGCTACAACTGATCCGCAGAAATTACCGGTGACGATATTATCACGTTGCCTGCAGTTCAATCTTAAGAGTCTGACCATAGAGCAGATTGAACAACAATTGCATCTGATCCTCAATGCTGAAAATATTCCTTTTGAAGACAATGTCTTAAAACCTCTGGCTGTTGCCGCTGATGGCTCCATGCGTGATGCACTCAGTTTACTTGATCAGTCTATTGCTTATAGTGACGGAAAACCAAATCTGGCTGATATTGAAGCCATGCTCGGCAGTGTACAAAAAGATCGTATTTTTGAATTACTGACGGCGCTTGCTGATGAAGACGGTCGATTTCTTATTGAACAAAGTCGACTATTAACCGCACAGGGTATTGATGTTAATACCATTCTGGCAGAACTTATCAGTACCTTGCAGCGAATAGCACTTTGTCAGATGGTACCTGATGCCGTTGATGATAGTCTGGGTGACAAACCGGCTGTAGAAAAAATCGCACAGCATATTTCTCCTGAAGACATCCAGCTGTACTATCAAATTGCATTAAATGGCCGAAAAGATTTACCTTATTCACCTCAGCCACAGGGTGGCTTTGAAATGATTTTATTGCGTATGCTGGCTTTCAAGCCTGCTGCGGGTGATGGCCGCAGACAAACTGTTCAGACTGTTACTCAGGAGAAAGCTCAAAATGTCACAAATAGTCAGCAGAATAGTGAATTAACAGAAAAAAAAACAGCAGAAACACTCTCAGAGCCCACAAATTCTAAGTTAAGTAATAATCAGGGCGATAGTTATACTACTTTGCAAAAAAAGAATGCCAGTCCTGACAACTCATTTGAGAATAACTTAAGTGATGTTAACTCGAATCAGGTAGACTATGATCTGCCGCCAGTCGATGCCTATGGACAGGAAAATTTCAGTGAACCATCAAATCTTCCATCCTTTGATACAGCGGCTCACATAACAAACAAAGAAGCCATCGTTAAAAATGAACAGCCGTTAGCTGATGTCGTGCCATTATTTAAGGCTGATATTCAGGACAAAATTCCCTGTAATGAACAGGAGAGTAATGAGCTGGCTGACTATTGGCATGATCTCATTAATCGTTCAGAATTGAATGGTCTGGAACAACAATTAGCTAAACACTGTGCTCTGGTAAAAAAAACTGTTCTGGCGAGTAAAACACAACAAAATAGTGATCAATTTTTTGAATTATTATTGGATTCGGTGCATAAACATTTACTCAGTGATAAAATAACAACGCGTTTAATTAATAACCTGGAGGATCTGCTTGGGTGTACTGTCAAAGTGGATATTAAAGAATGCCAGGTACGAGCAGAAAAACAATTAAATACTCCAAGGCGTCGCGAAATTCATGATGCCGAGGTGTTGCAGCAGCAAGCGGAGGAATCCATTTACTCTGATCCCAAAGTGCAAATGATAGTGAATGCCTTTGCCGCGGAAATACACAAAGAATCGATAAAACCAGTTTAAAATTATTGTAACTATTTAGGTTAAAGAAGGAAGTAATATGAAAGGTGGCTTAGGCGGCTTAATGAAACAAGCCCAGAAAATGCAGGAAGATATGCAAAAATCTCAGGCTGAACTTGCTAATATGGAAGTCAATGGTGAAGCAGGTGGTGGTATGGTCACTGTTGTCATGACCGGACGTCATGATATCCGTCGGGTTAATATTGATGACAGTGTTATGGATGACAAAGAAATGCTGGAAGATCTGCTTGCTGCTGCGGTAAACGATGCAGTTCGACAGATTGAAAAAGAATCTAAAAGCAAAATGTCCGGTATGACGGATGGTTTGAACCTGCCTCCTGGTTTTAAACTCCCTTTTTAGTTTTATCCTATGCTGAATACAATCATTCTGTTTGAACAGAATGATTCGTTCATAAGCTTTAGTTCATAACTTTCAGTTCATAACTTTTAGTTTATAAGAATGCTCATCCTGCTCAACCGGACAATCTTTATATGGCTCATTCACCACTGATTAAACAGCTCATTGACAGTTTGCGAAGCTTGCCGGGAGTCGGAGCCAAATCCGCACAGCGTATGGCTTATCATCTGCTAGAGCGGGATAGACAGGGGGCAAGGAAGTTGTCTCATGCCTTAAATCAGGCTGCAGAACTGGTAGGACACTGTCAAAGTTGCCGCATTCTAACCGAATATGAGTTTTGTGATATCTGTCAGTCAGCAAAACGCGATCGACAAGTGCTTTGTGTGGTTGAAACACCTTCTGATGTTTACGCTATTGAGCAGTCCGGTTCCTATCATGGTACCTATTTTGTCCTGATGGGGCATTTATCACCTCTTGATGGCATAGGACCACAGGAATTGCATCTGGACAAACTCAGGCAGCGAGTTGAAACTGAAGATATAAAAGAAATTATTCTGGCGACCAATACTACTGTAGAAGGTGAAGCGACAGCGCATTATCTGGTTGAAATGCTAAAACCTTTAAGCAGTAAAATCACTCGTATTGCCCACGGTGTCCCTTTGGGAGGTGAGCTGGAATATATTGACGGCTCCACTTTAGGTCACGCTTTTAATGGGCGGCAGGATTTTCAGTAAGTGTTCTGATGAGCCTTAGCTGATAATTTTGCGCTGTTTATCAAATAGAGCAGCAATTTTTTTCATTTGATTGAAGTCTTCTATCTGGATTGCCTGAGTAGAGCCTTCAGCTGGTAAAGAGCCTTCAGCTGGCAAAGAGCCTTCAGCTGGCAAGGAGCCTTCAGCAGAATCTAACGGGTGTTTGTCCATATAAAATAAACCAATGGCCTTGCCGTTCACATGAACTGATTTAGCAATAAATTCCTGAACATTGAGCATGTCCTGCATTGCTGTATTAATAATCGGAGCAAACTTCTGATAGTTGAGTTGATTAATGAAAATGGTCTGGGGTTTTATCAGCAGTTTAGAAAATAAGTTGGCTGGCTGCATCTTAAGAGTGGTTTCAGTAAATTTTTTACTGCTGTGACCTCTTAAACTGCGGAATTGTAATTGCTTTTTATCTTTGCTCAACACCATAAATCCGACTCGACTGAATGCTTTTGTTTCAAGAAGCGCATCCATGGTTATTTTTACCAGGCCGGGAAAATCATTAGCGGAGTTGATTAAATTAACGCTGGGTATTTTAACCTGTTGTGGTTTTGAGTCGGTCATCTTCTGCTGTGCAGCGGATTTCACTTTTTTGACCGGTATTTTTTTCTTTTCTTCTATCTGGATGACTTGTGTATAGGGAACTTTTCCAGGTAATAAGGCCAGATAAGCCGGCGTCGCCTGAACAGGAAAAAGCTCTCTGGCATTATCGGCCATATAGACTGCAGTTTTATGGGTTTCCAGAGTAATTCGCCCCTCATTATAATGCAGTGTCTCTGCACAAAGGCTGATATGTTCATACATGTCATCATAGTACCAGCCTTGCTCAGCAATGATACTGCATTTTTCTGCCAGATACAGACATTTTATTGCTTTGGAGGCATCATCCAGATCCTGCATTTCCTGTCTCTCTAAAAACAGATGAGGGATTTTCCAATGATGCGTTAATGCCTCAGCCAGTTCATGATAGCTGAAGCCAAAAACTTCACGCTGTGCCTGTTCATAGTTGACTTGTTTAACATAAACTAATAATTCAACTTTTTGAGCTTTGAGCGGTTCAAGATGCCAGCAAACCAGTTCAGATACCGGAGTGACTAATGCACTGGTATATATTTCAGCCACAGATGAATCATTAATTAGCCGGGCAAAATTTTTCGCCTGGAAAGCAGCGTGAACACCCCGGTGCTGAAGTCTGGACAGTTTATCGGCAATTTTCCTGTTACTGACACTATAGAGTGAAGTAATATTATTAATAAAACGCTCTAAGCGATCCATCCCCAAAAACATTGCAGCATGTTCAACCTGGCTGATTTCTTTGTCAAAGTCTTTATTGATTTCTTGATTGGCATAAGCTAGAAGGTTGATCATACAGGCAGGGTCGAACTGGAGAATATTATCCAGATGATGATAATTAAAACTGGGCTTTTCCAGTGCTGCCTTAAGCATCTGGAGAGTATGGGGTAAAACAGGGAGAGCGGCAATGTCTGCTTTATGAATAAAATTGTTTAACTGGCGATTTTCTGGCATAAAAGCTCTAAGCAACACAAATAAATGGACAAGATGTAAGGGCCGTGGAAAAAATAAATGTTCCAGTTTTACTTGACCTTTTATCCAGCTTCTGCGTTGTAATAAAGGTTGCGTAGGCTGACTATGCGCCCTTTATCACGCCTTGAATCTGAATAAAATTGCTGCGTAAAACTTGGAAAATTTATTATTTCCAAGGCCCTAAATAACTATAGCAAAAAAAAGAATTTTTGTGGCTGGCGTTGAATAAAATTGAGTGACCAGACATTTACATAGCAAAGATTATATACATGCAAGCATTGATAATGCATTTTTTATTCTCAGAGGTTTAAACTATAAAAATAAGCAGGGAGTTTCCACCTGTTTAATTGGTCACATGCTGTTTAATCATGTACTTACTATACGCCACTTCACCGCCCTCAAGATAATACCATCTTTTTATTCCGGCTGTCTGGATTAAGGGATAGAGTGATTCGATTTGCTTTTCAACAGAGCCATAAACCATTAATGTTTTACCTGAGCCCTTTACCGTATTTAGAAAAATAGTCATTTTTTCAGGATTTAAAAGAGTCAGTTTTTTTTCTCTTTTAAAAGTAAACAGTTTTCTTAGCATTTGCTGATTTTTTTCTCTTACATCTAAAATAATATATTGATTCTCTTCATCTGTATTGATTGCATGAGTAAAATCTGCTGCACTTTTTGCATGTTTTTTTATTTTTGTCATATCCAGCAATGGATTTTCCGGGGAAACTTCTTTACCGTTTTTCAATACCCACTCAGGACTGGCATGGGCAAAAGCACTGATACCTGAATCATAGGTATAAACTTCTCGTGTAATGTCTCTTTTTTGTAACTCCTGAATTGTTTTATTACTTGCTTTATAGCTTTTCAAACAGGCTAATCCACCACAATAAAAGACAATTGGTTTATTATTTTTGTTTATAAGAAGCATTATTTTTTCATTAAACTGCTTGTCTCCTACAGAAAAATTTTCAGCTTCTTTGATATGTAATGTCGAATATGCAAGAGTCGGTCTGGCATCTACCACATTATATTTTCCTTTACTGACCGCATTGACCATTTGTTCTGTTGAAATATAGCTCAATTGGGGATAAAATTTTCGATTAGGATAGAGTTTATCAGATGAGGTATCAGAGGTGTTTGCATATACACTCGGCAAGCCAAGTAATAAAAAGGTCGATATAAGGCTAATAATTAATTTTTTCATGCTCTTATCCGGTTAAATTATCTACTCTATAATTTATAGCTTATAAAAATTAATTGGTCAAATAAGAATAAAATTCATCAGTGTTCGTCACTGATTCATAATAATGAGTTCACTTAAATGATGACAATATTATTTTAGCTATGACCATAAAAAAGATCATTAACCAGACTAATATCTCCAATAAAAGTACGGATTGTTGTGATTAAACCCTGTTTTTTTATCGTTAATACACGAAAAATCAGGGATTATCAGGATGCTTGAATAAAAGTGAAAAAATGTCTCACGTGTTGGACAAAAAAATAAATAAACGTCGTAAGGGTGGTTTTTATATGACAGCTTGTAAAAAAATGTAGGAATATAGGTACAAAAATAATTAATTCTGAAAAGAAATGATCAATAAAATCAATTCTTTGAATAAAGTGGTTGCAAAAAAAATCACTGCTGTTAAAAATAAAGACAAATGGACGAATTTATAAATAGATAGGATTCGTTCAAAAAATTATTAGTCGGTTGACGTAATAAATTATGATACCTTCAGCAGTAATTGACAATAATTATGGGTAATTGCGTCATGAGCCCATACCGCTGTTGACGTTTATATGTCATGCTTCGCACATCATATAAACGCTAAGCTGTTATAAACTCAACCATTTCCACCCACATTGAAAAAAAACAACTATTAACCTACAATGTAATACATAGTATTCAAAGTATAGGTGCCGTATGGGTGTTACAAGTGTGAGACTACAACCTGAAATTGAAAATCCTCTTGAAAATTTGTCTAAAAAGCTAGATAGAAGTAAAAACTATCTTATTAATCAGGCAATTAAAGAATTTTTAGAGCGTAGAGCCATTGATGATCAGAGATGGGTAGAAGCAATTGAAGCTATTGATTCTGTAAAATCTGGCAAATCTGTCGATGAAAAAGCAGTGAATGACTGGCTTGATAGTTGGGGTTCTGAAAATGAACTTGAGCCGCCAAAAAGATGAAACTTTCATATTCTCCAGAATCAATCAATGATTTAATTCGCCTGAGAGAGTTCATTGAAATAAAAAATCCTCAAGCAGCAAAGCGTATTGCAACATCAATTAAAAAAGGTATTAATGAATTAAAATCTTTTCCTTATATTGGCGTTAAAGTAGAAAAAGCACCAAATCCTGATCTGGTTCGAGACTTAATTACTGGTAACTACACAGCACGCTACTTAATACGCCCAAAAGAAATTACTATCTTGCGTATATGGCATCATAAAGAACAAGAAAATCATTTATCCAAAAATCTCTTAACAGACGAAGCGAAATACTCCGTCATTCATGTCGGGGATCAGCCCCTATAAAAAATCT
>DAOVUK010000224.1 GCA_030632625.1 Gammaproteobacteria bacterium | reverse complement strand
GATCAAATGGCTGCTTTTGGTATTGCTGGTGGCGTTGCTAATGGTTTAAAAGCATTATTTCTAACCCATCCGCCATTGGCACAGCGAATTGCGGCTTTAGAAAAAATGCAATAGAAGTTGCTTTTATTGATAAAAGTGAGCCCCCTGACTTTAAATCTGGAACAGTTTATACATGAAACAGGACAGCCTGAAGTTAGTGCATAATCAGCTGGAGAATTTTCGTCTTCACCTTTCCAGGCCAGATGCCCTGATACCTCTAGCCTTTTTGGGCGTGTTCACGGGCCTTCTTACCGGGGGAATCATTGTCCTGTTTAGAATACTGGTTGAGGAGATTCAGTCAGGGCTGTTGACAGGGAGTAGTGAAAACTATGAAGCCTTATCAGTGGAAATGCGTTTTTTATATCCAGTCATTGGCAGTGTGATCATTGCTTTCGTGTTTCACTTCTTTGCCAACGGCATTCATGTTCTGGGTGTGGCCAGAGTGATGGAACGCATGGCCTTTCATCAGGGTTATATGACTCTGCGTGGTTTTTTTCTACAGTTTTTTGGTGCTGCAGCAGCAATTGTTTCCGGGCATTCAGTGGGCAGGGAAGGGCCCAATGTTTTTCTCGGGGCGTCATCCAGCAGTCTGGTTGGACAGTTTCTCGGGCTTCCTAATAATAGCATTCGTACCCTTGTTGGTTGTGGTACTGCAGCAGGAATTGCTGCTTCATTTGATACCCCCTTAGCTGGTGTTATTTTTGCGCTGGAAGTAGTTATGATGGAATATACTCTGGTGAGTTTCATGCCGATTATTCTGGCAGCAGGCAGTGCTACATCAATTTCAATTCTGGTTTTTGGCAATCAGGCTGCATTTGTTATTCCTGAGATAAAGCAGGGGTCACTTATTGAGATTCCTCTGGTAATTATTCTGGGGCTTCTGGCAGGCACTCTTTCTGCTTTTTTTATTGAACTCTTAAAATCAGTGGCTCATCGCTCCAGGAAACTGGGTTTTTCAACTAAGCTGATGCTCTCTGGTGTATTGGTTGGATTGATTGCGACTATAGAGCCGGGTGTTATGGGTATTGGCTATGATACAGTGAGTCAGACTCTTGCCGGGGGAATGCTGCTTAATGCTTTATTCGTTCTGCTCATTTTTAAACTGCTGGCTACGGCTGCCAGCATAGGTTTGGGAATTCCAGGGGGGGTAATAGGTCCGGTATTGTTTTTAGGGACGTGTCTTGGTGGTATTTTTGGTTTGCTTATTCGCCTGGTGTTTCCGGATCTGCAAGTGGATACCGGGTTTTATAGTTTGCTGGGGATGGGGGCGGTTATGGGGGCCAGTCTGCAGGCACCATTGGCAGCATTGACTGCCATGATGGAACTGACTCATAGTCCGCAAATAATCATGCCGGGTATGATAGCCATAGTGATTGCTAATTTAACCGCCAGTGAAGTTTTTCGTAAAAAATCACTTTTTCTCTCTATGCTGGAAGCTAACGACGTGAATGTTTATACCAACCCTATCTCTCAAACTCTGAGAAGAATTGGTGTCGGCAGTGTGATGAATAAGAGTGTTGTACAGGTAGAGCAGCAGATTAGGCCAGAGCAAATTGAACAAATATTAGCAGATAATCCTGAATGGCTTCTTATTGCTGATAATGAAAACCAATATAAGCAACTGATGCCTGCTATTGAGCTGGTCAAATATATGGAGCAGCAAAGAGAGGAAGGCTTGATGGCAGAAAATGAAAATAACTCAGATGAATGGGTTGATTTGCTGGAAATTCCCGCCAGAAGGATAGAAATTGCCTCTATACATCTGCAGGCAACACTGGAAGAAGCACTCAATGAGCTTGATAAAGATGATCTGGATGCACTCTATGTTAAGCGCATTAATACACCGGGAATAGTACATATCTATGGTGTTTTAACGCGGGAACAGATTGAGTCGGCGTATCAGTTTAAATAAGATAAAGCGTTCAGTGCTAAGAGTTCAGCGTTATCATGTTTTTGATAATCACGTCACACTTATGATGAGAATGTTTTTTCGTATTTGTTGATCACGTCACACTTATGTCAAGTAGTTGTGTTTGTTTAAAGAATATTAAGGTTTTCTTAAGTTAATTTCAATATTATCACACCCGAATTTTCTTAAATTTAAAAGTGGTAATTATGAACAAAAATATTCTATATACTAAAACTCTTGTCAAATCTGTGCTTCCATTCGCATTAGCGGCAATGGTTTCTAATTCCTCAGCATATGAGTTAATTGATCTGGGCGAAAATGTGCTTCCCCATGCAATTAATAATTCCGGAGTTGTAGTCGGCTCCAGTAATACCAATCAATATCCGGCCACGGCATTTCGCTGGTCTGCTGACAGCGGTTTTGACATCATTGACGGCACCAGTGCCAATGCCGTAAATGATAACGGGCAAATTGCCGGCAATACCATTACCGGAGCTTTTAGACTGGATGGCAATACTTATCGTGACTGGAGTGAATACGCTGCCTTCGGCAATAACCAGAATGGTGAAGTTGCCGGCTATAACGTGGGAAAAAATCCATTTCAGCCAAGATCGCTACCTTACAATCCTGCTGTCTATAACGGCAAAAAATGGGATGTGTCGGATATAGCGGGTCTTTATTCACGAGGAACACGCGAAGGTGTTTATGCCGACCGCTTTATCCTCAATGGTATTAATACTGAAGGTTTTACCGTTGGTTATAAATACCGTTATGGCCTGGCTGGTTCAGCGTCAATTCTGATTGATCCGAGTGTCACTGTACAGGATGTATCCGATGTGGTTTATTTGCCGACACCTTATGGCGGCAGAGCCAATGATATCAATGACAATAATATCATTGTTGGAACTGGCGGCAGTAGTTCAGGTGTTACACCGGTTACTTATTCTCAGGCTTATCTGTATGACTACAATGCGGAAAGCTTGCTTGTTCTGCCTGTTCTTGAGGGTGGTTTACGCAGCAGTGCTTATGATATTAATGAATATAATCAGGTGGTCGGCAGGTCTGAAACACTGGTGGGTGTCATCAAAGTGGATCATGCTGTGTTATGGGAACAGGCTGATGGATCAGGATCAGTATTCGATTTGAATGATTTGCTGACTGATGGTTCAGTGACGGCCCCGGGCTGGGTTCTTACCTCGGCTCATGCCATCAATGATAATGGTGATATCGTCGGCACCGGTCTGTTAAATGGTGCAGCACATGGTTTTCTCATCACTAACGGTCAGTATGCAGAGCAGCCGCCAGTGACAGAGCAGCCGCCAGTGACAGCTCAGCCACCAGTGGCAGTCGTCAGTGCGGATGTGACTGCAGGTAAGTCCCCACTGCGGGTTAATTTCGACTCCAGCAGTTCTATCGATCCTGACGGCACCACGGTGTCTTATTTATGGGATTTTATGGATGGGAGTTCCAGCACTGAAGCAAATCCTGCGCATGTATTTACTGAGACTGGCAGTTATATGGTCACTCTGACGGTGACTGATGGTGATGCTATGCAGGCATCAGATACTATCTCTATAACGGTAAGAAAAGGCAAGAGTAAGTAATTCTTTTTATTGAAAATTAACAGTTTTAGGCGAATGAATTCGCCCCTACAGAGAAAATACAAAGCTATTCAATAGTTTATGAATTCACAATTGTAGGGGCGACAATCACTGCGTGACCCATAAAGGGATTCGCCTTATTAACGGATGGACACTAATTAATGGATGAATACTAATTAATTTTTAATAACTCGATTTCAAAAATCAGTGTTGAGTTTTCTTTAATGACTTTGCCGACTGCCCGTTTACCATAAGCCAAATCTGAGGGGATAAATAATTGCCATTTATCGCCGACATGCATTAACTGCAGGGCTTCAACCCAGCCTGGTATCACACCCTTGACCGGAAAAGAGCTGGGCTTATTACGCGAGTAGGAACTGTCAAATTCTGTACCGTCAATAAGCGTGCCACGATAATGAGTGGTGACTTTATCGCTTGCTTTAGGGCTTGGACCTGTGCCGCTATTGATCACTTTATATTGTAAACCGCTCTTTAAAGTGACAACACCCTCTTTAGTTTTATTTTGTGCAAGAAATTCATCGCCAAGCTGCTTGTTTTTGCCGGCTACTGCCTGCTTAGCCTGTTTCTGCTGCTTGTCTAATTGAGCTTTGAACTCATTCAGTGCCTGTTTCATCTCATCCTGTGATAATGCCATCTTGCCGCTTGAAGCATCCTTCATGCCTTGAATCATACTATCAATATCCAGTTCAACTCCCTGCGTCTGCAGGGATTGAATGAAATTAGAACCAATAGTATAAGCCGCTTTCTGCTCCATTGTTTGTGGTTGTGCCATAAGAATTGCCGGTATTGCACAAGTGCAGGCAAGGGTTAAGCCAATTAGGGTGCGCTTAAGAGGTGACATGTTCATCATTTTTCTCAGGTGTCCTTGTTTAATAAAAATAGTTTAATAAAAATAGTTTGATAAAAATAGTTTGATAAAAATAGTTTGATAAAAATAGTTAAAGATAAATCGTGTTTGTAAAAATAGCTGCAAACAGAGTCAGTCTAACATGAAATATTTAATAGATGCTGTACAAATAACAGCACCAGTCTTTATTTTTCCATATTTTCAAATAAGTTCACATATTTCTCATAACCCTGTTCGACTAATTCAGCCTGTGGTACAAATTTTAATGACGCGGAATTAATACAGTATCTTAAACCGCTTGGTTCAGGGCCATCTGGAAAGACATGCCCTAAGTGTGAATCAGCCTGTGTGCTGCGAACTTCAGTGCGACTGTAAAACAAATGCTTGTCTGTTTTCTCAGTTAGAGCCATCTTTTCAATCGGTTGATAGAAACTGGGCCAGCCGGTTTTAGAGTCGTATTTGTCAGTTGAACTAAATAACGGCTCACCCGAAACAATATCCACATAAATTCCTGACTTTTTATTATCCCAATATGCATTCTGAAAAGGACGCTCAGTGCCTTCTTTTTGAGTGACATTATATTGCAGCTCTGTTAATTTCTGTTTGAGCTCTTCATCGCCGGGTTTCATATAGGCTCCTTTTTCTGATGCCGTTGCTGTTGTTGAGGGCATGGTTGAGGGCATGGTTGAGGGAAGTGTTTTGCCTGCTTCCTTTGCTGCTCTTTTGTGCAAATCATCACCCCATAGTTTTTCCAGATATTGATCACGACCTGAACGGAAACGATAATATTTATAGCGTATGGGATTCTTTTTATAATAATCCTGATGATACTCCTCAGCTTTGTAAAAAGCATTAAACGCTGTTAATTCTGTGGCAATGGGTTTTGCATAACGTCCGGATTGGGCTAATTCATTAATAGATTGTTGCGCCAGTGATTTTTCCTCTTCACTGGCATAAAAGATCACTGAACGGTAATGCTGGCCGCGATCAACAAAAGACCCTGTGGCATCAGTCGGATCAATCAGGTGCCAGAGTTCAACTAAAAGATCATTATAGTTGATTTTATTCGGGTCATAGATCACTTCAACGGCTTCGACATGCTCTGTTGCACCGGATGAAACCTGTCTATAGCTAGGATTTTTAATTTTTCCTCCACTATAGCCGGAAATTACTTCAATAATGCCATCAATTTTTTCATAGTTTGATTCAACACACCAGAAACAGCCGCCGGCAAAATAGGCTTTTTTATAAGCTTCATTTTTTTGCTCAGCTGATGAGGACATTGTTGCGTTTACGTGCTTTGTATTTTCAGCCCATACGGTAAAGGCAATCGCGAATGAAATGCCTGCCAGTGCTGCAAGCAATAGTTTAGATATTTTAAATCGTTTCATAATACTTTCCACTAATAGTTACTTGTAGTTATAGACTCTGTTTAAGGCTGTTGGTTCGCTCTTGCTGCGACGCAACTGATTTATTCAGGTTTATCCTGCTTCAGTGTATAACAATTAATTCTCAATATGATCACTAAATTATCACAATTTTGTTAAAAAAGAGCAAAAAATTGGTTCATCACAAAAGTCCATACTAGGTAATTTCCGAAATATATTTTTTATCCAAAATCTCTTAACAGAAGAAGCGAAATACCCCGTCTCTTCAGGTCGGGGATCAGCAGTATTAAATTTTTTTGTTGTTTAATCAAAATATC
>DAOVUK010000487.1 GCA_030632625.1 Gammaproteobacteria bacterium | reverse complement strand
TCGATGAAGCGCAATTATCACCTAAGCTATTCCAGGCATTAAGAGGTATAATCGATGAAAAAAGAGAACTTAATAACCGTTTTATACTAACTGGCTCAAGCTCACCTGAGTTATTAAGCAAGACCACTGAAACACTTGCTGAAACACTTGCTGGAAGAGTTGCAATGGTTGAGCTTTCTCCATTTAAAGTAAATGAATTACAACAGAAATCCTTAGCTGCATTCTATTCTATTTTTAATAAAGAGTTATCAATTAATGATCTTGATTTTTTTGATAAACTCCAACCCCTGGTCACACAAGAACAACTATTAACTCATTTTCTTGAGGGTGGTTATCCAACACCAACACTTGCCAAAAATAAATCCTTGCATAAAAACTGGATGGAACAATATTTTTTAAATTACATTTCCAGAGATATTAAAAATTTGTTTCCTAAAATGGATTCTATAAAATTCCGACGATTCAGCAGTATGCTAACAGCATTATCAGGCACTATCATTAATCGTTCTCAGCTGGGACGTTCTCTGGATGTTAATGAAAGCACCATTAAAAATTATCTGGATATTGCTCATGGCACAATGATTTGGAGAAATATTCCCAGTTTTGAACGTTCAAAAATAAAATCAATCATTAAAATGCCAAAAGGTGTTTTCCGTGATAGCGGATTAAATAACTATCTACAGAATTTAACCACATTTGAAAAATTAAATAATTCTCCTTTAGTCGGGCAAAACTTTGAGTCTTTTATTATTGAAGAAATAATCCGGGGAGTACAAGCCAGTCAGGCAACACGCTGGGATTATTCTTATTTTAGAACAAAATCCGGCTCAGAAGTTGATCTTATTCTCAGCGGAGAATTTGGGATTTTACCTATTGAAATTAAATATGGCACAAACACCAGAAGAAAACAGCTCACAGGCTTACAAAAATTTATCAATGACCAGAATCTGCCCTATGGCGTTGTCATTAATAACTCAGAAAAAATAGCACTGATCAGTGATAACATCATACAAATCCCTTCTACTTTTATTTAGTTTATGACAAAAAGCGATTTTTCAGATGAACAATAAACATCATATTGTATCTGTGTTGCAACACTTTTACTCTCTGTCCCAGCAGGCTATTACAGCCTTTCAGCTGCAGCCTGCTCCCAGGACTCTGTTTAAAGTCAGATGATGAAGTCCTCTGAACCGAAATCAAGCTCGATGACATCTTCCAGGAAAATAGTTCCCTGACCACCCAGGTCATCAAGACTGATACTCGCACCTTCGGCATTGAACGTCGTATTGTTTTCGATAAGCGAAAACTTTTGATCATTAGTTAATCCAATAGCAGCGAAAGAAAAATGACTTAAGTTAATTTTATCATTACCACTTTGATCAAAATCGAAAATCCGATCATTACCATTATCAATAGCGAACATATCATTAGCTGAATAAAAGAATTCGTCGTCACCAGCTCCGCCATAAAGGTCGTCATTGCCATTATCGCCATAAAGGGTATCATTGCCATTGCCACCCGTTAGTATATCGTCGCCGTCATAGCCGTAAAGTGTATCATTGCCCCCCTGGCCTCCATTCATCAGGTCAGCAGCATCAGTTCCTCCAATAGTATCGTCACCGCTAGTCCCATCCAGGGAACCGTTTTCAAAGAACCCGTTTACTGTTAAGCTTATAGTCGCCTATAAAATTGCTTATTGATTACCTATAGAAATCTTATGGCTTGCTTATGGATTACTTATAACAATTTTGCCTTATCAACCAAACAAGTGAAGTGGCCTGTATTTATTGATAAAATATAGAAAGGCTTTAATTTTCTGGGATATCACTTTTCCAGAGAACCATTACGCTTAGCACCAGCAACTATCAGAAAACACGTTGAGCATATTTACCGGCTTTATACCCAAGAGGCGAAGAGGCAGAGCCAGTTGCAGGTAAAAAACATTTGCTGGTAAAAGACGAGGCGACGCAAAGGGTATTAAATACTTTGGTTCGGGCGAATGGCAAGGCAGTGTACATGCGTTTGTACTTTGCAGTAATTTTACCTCTTCAACTCACATTAATTTGAACGTAAAAAGCAGCAATTAAATGACGTAGAGTCTCCCCATTTTTCGCCTCAGGGCGCCTACTTTTGGCAAAGGGGGAAGCTCTACATCAATCCATTGGCAATAATGTGTTCATACCATTCATTATGTCAAGAATGGTCACTATGGAGAACTCTAATGTAGATAACATAATTTCAACAATAGCTGGTTTAGGTCATAAGTGTCTGTCAATAGAAATGTATTACTAATAAAAACCATTTTCTTTTTAGAGCAAGAATAAGAGGTCTAAAGTAATTTTAAATATCTATTTTATGATGCCCATTCCATTTTTAGCTTACGATGATTAATGGCACAATCACGTAAATATAGATTAATAAGTGTTTGGTAAGGAATCCCGGATTTTTCAGCCAGAGATTTGAAATATTCAACTGAGTCACAGTCGAGACGCATAGTAATAGGTTGTTTTAAATATTTAATGTATGGTTTTTTTATAAATACCTCTCCGTTAAGCATTTTAATATTTTATGGATTGCCCTGGTGAGCCTGGTTAAGTCATCCGGCTTAATGATATAGGGCGGCATAATATAAACCAGTTTATTGAAGGGTCGGATCCAGACACCCTGCGCCACAAAATCAGCCTGCATGGTTT
>DAOVUK010000030.1 GCA_030632625.1 Gammaproteobacteria bacterium | reverse complement strand
GCTGCCTGCCATGTTAAAGACGGTATAATCTTTGGCCCTTTCCGCAAAGAAACACTCAATGCCCCCCACCCTGTGGCTTATGATGAAAAATTTCTCAGCAAAAGTCTCTGTCAGCAATGCCATGAAGTGCCAGCCAAAGATTTTTCTTTAATGAATGAAGGTATCTGCAGTACTGGAATGGAGTCTGATACCGGCTTATGGTCAGCCAGAGGATTTATTTGTCAGGACTGTCATATGCCTGAAGTTAATCGCCCGATGATGGCCGGATATCCTGCCAGGGAAGGAAAAAAACATTTATGGCCAGGCGCTTATTCCACAGCTCAATTAAAAAAGGTGTTTAGTTTTAAAGCTGAAAAAATTCAGGATAAGTTAAGCATCACTATAACTAATAGCGGTGCCGGGCACAAAGCACCAACAGGTGATCCCGATCGTTTCATTGTACTGGATTTTTTCTGGATTGATGACAACGGACAAAAAACAGCACTTAAGTCAATTGAATTTAAAAGACAGATCATCTGGCAGCCTGTTATGTTTGTCCTCTCCGATAATCGCCTTGCACCCGGAGAAAGTACACAATTTATAAGCACACCAGCCTCGGATTCAGGTACACTTTATGTAAATGGCACCTATCATGTGATGACCGAGCGTTCACTCAACAGGCTGAAAGATAACTATGAATTGAAAAATGAATGGCCGATCTATCGACCTTTTATTGAGCAGCAAAAAATTGATATTGAAGATTAAGAGAGTAATACTCTTTTATTCAGGCACTAACTCACCTCAACCATATCAAAATCAGCTTTTTTAGCCCCGCAGTCCGGGCAGGTCCAGGAGTCAGGCACATCATCCCATTTTGTGCCCGGAGAAATCCCTTCCTCCGGCCGTCCTGATTCTTCACTATATATAAAACCACAGACAAGACAAATATACGTTTTCATTTTTTATCTCATGTAGAAAATATTTAATATTCATAAAACTGAGTCGGTGCTTGCACCTGAAACAATCATGCCTAATGAAGTAGGCTTTTAGATAGCAGCAACTCAGAATATCCCTACGCATCTTTAACAATTATTCCTACAGACTCACAACATGGGCATACTACAATAAACTTATCCATCAGAAATAATCAATCAATTTTCCAATGCAGTATAAACAAGGGAGTTTATACCAATCAATAAAATTTAAAGCAGCAATGTACTTTATCATCAGTAACAGCTATCAATCATTAGAGAAATAAGACCATGATAAATTCAATTAATATAAAAAAATCGTTATCACCTGTTATGCACAGTTTAATCGTTATATTCACTATTGCGCTGGCTATCGCACTGGTTATGCCTCCGGAGTCATTCGGCTTCTAAATTAACTATGTTTCTTTTGCTGAAGATCCCGCTGGGCCTTGTGGACCCACTGAGCCTTTTAAACCTCTCAGACCTCTGAGCCCTTTAGCTCCGGCGGGACCTATGGGACCAGCGGCTCCAGTCGCACCTTCCGGACCAGCCAGTCCTTTAGCACCACCCGAGCCTGCTGGACCCGTCGCTCCTCTTGGGCCAACGGAACCTTCAGGGCCTTGCGGACCTGCTTGTCCGGCCATTTTATCTATTTGTGCTTCCAGCGCATCGATTCTGGATATCAGTGCAGCTATTACCTGCTCCTTTTTAGCATTGTTAGTTTTAGCCGATTTTTTCTTTGTTAACTTGTCATTTTTTTTTGCTGCTTTGTTTTTCTTTTTTGCCATGGTCATACATCCTTCTGTCTGGTTATTGCTGTTAATGATATAAGCGTTAACTATAGCTTATATCAAATTAATTGTATTTCATCAATAGACTGATTACTGGTTTGAGATTACAGCTGATTTATCTTTACACGCGGGGATATGTTCTGCAATTCGCCATAAAAAAAACAGGAGTAATAGTGCCGTGCATAGTAACAATAATTGCAAGATGCTACTACCCCACAAAATACTGATGGATAAGCTAAAAGTAATGACAATTATCCATGTTGCCCGTTTTTTGGTTGCCCGCTTCATGGTTTTATTACATTCCCAGCGACGCAGATCGTCACCAAACCAGCGGTTATTCAACAGCATTTTATGAAAACGAGGTGAGCTTTCGGCAAAACAGGCTGCGGAGAGTATCATAAAAGGAGTGGTTGGTAATATTGGCACTAACACACCAATTAAGCCCACAATAAAAAACAGACTGCCTAAAACAAGAAAAATAGAGCGTTTAAGACTTATTGTCATCATAATAAAACTTATATTTGAGCACTGATAAATAACTGTTTATTTAAAATTTACAGCAAAAAAAGATCATACCTTGCAGTATATGATTTGTAAACTATCAATCCCGGCGCATAAAAATGAGAAAATATAGCCCGTAGAGAAGAATTAATTTACCCTCCTCCTCCCCTCCCCAGACAAACAGCCGACCCGGACGTCAAACTATAGACTTTTTTTCATAATACGATATAATTTGATTATCGTACAAATATTATTAAATTATGAAAATATTCACATTACCTTTTTTTATTCATTCCGTGCCTGCCGGATTCCCATCGCCTGCTGATGATTATCTGGATCGTTCTCTGGACCTGAATACCTATCTCATCAGACATCCGGCAGCCAGCTATCTTGCCCGTGCCAAAGGTGATTCGATGGAAGGCTGCGGTATTTATGACGGCGACTTATTAATTGTTGATCGCAGTCTGGAAGCACAGCATGGGCAAATTATTATTGCTGCACTGGATGGTCAGCTGACCTGTAAAATTCTTGACAAAAAAAATCACTGTCTGCTGTCTGCCAATAAGCACTATCCCCCCATCCGCATCGGTGAATTTTCAGATCTGATCATTGAGGGTGTTGTGATTCATTCGATTCGCCATCATGTTCTGCCCTAATGTATTGTTTAGTTGACTGCAATAGCTTTTATGCCTCCTGCGAGCAGGTATTTCGCCCTGATTTACGCAATAAACCTGTTGTTGTCCTGTCCAATAACGACTGTTTTATTGTCGCGCGTTCTGCTCAGGCTAAGGCCATGGGTATTGGTGACCTGCAGACTATTTTTGAGATTAAATCCTGGATGCAGCAGCAAAATATCGCCATATTCTCCAGTAATTATCCTCTATATGGTGATCTGTCTGCCCGGGTGATGGCAACACTGCAGTTGTTTTCATCCCGGGTCGAAATTTACAGCATTGACGAGATGTTTCTTTATCTTGAAGGTGTTAACAGTGAATTAATGAATGACTACGGTAGTCAAATTAAAAAAACAGTCTATCAACATACGGCAATACCTGTCGGCGTCGGTATTGCACCCACTAAAACACTGGCAAAACTGGCAAACCGGGCAGCCAAAACTATTAAAAAATGTGAGGGTGTCTGTGTTCTGGATACTGCTGAAAAATGGGACTGGATGAAAAAAAGAACACCTGTTAATAAAATCTGGGGCATATCATCGCGTTTTTCAGCACGTCTGGCCGATTTGAATATTTATACGGCTCTGGAACTGGCCAACGCTGATCCAAAACACATTCGACGCTATTTTAATGTCTGCGTGGAACGAATTATTGAAGAACTCAATGGTCATGCCTGTCTGTCACTGGAAGAAATACCCGCCATTAAAAAGCAAATTTACTGCAGCCGTTCTTTTGCTGATAAAACCACCCAGTTGCAACCCATACTGGATGCTGTCAGCCTTTACGTTGCCAGAGCCTGTGAAAAACTTCGAGCTCAGCAGTCATTGAGTGCCTCGTTGCAGGTTCTACTCTATACCGCACGCTATGAAAGCCATTATTATAACAGCCATCGAGTCATCCAGCTCCCCTACCCCAGTGATGATACACGTCTGATCTCAGCTATTGCCCGCACCGCCATACAGCATCTTTTTAAACCGGGGGTTGCTTATATAAAAGCCGGGGTTGGTTTGCTGGATCTGAGCTCCAAAAAACATCAGCAGCTGGATATGTTCCATGCAGGCCAGTCCGCTAAAACAGACCAGCTGATGGCCGTGATGGATAAAATCAACAAAAACTATGGCAGAAATTCAATTTACGTGGCGGCTGAAGGCGTACATAAAAAATGGGTCATGCGTCAGGCTTACCGTTCTCCCTGCTACACGAGTCAGTGGAACGAGTTACCGGAGATACAGTGTTAGAGCCGTGGAAAAATCCAGAACCAACAGTTTTATTCAGGTAAAGGAGGCGGTGTATCATTCATGCTTCTTAAAAAAAGCAGCAGCTTAGCGCGGTACTTATCCTGACGTATCCCTCTAAAATTCATAATACGCCCCGGTACTGCACGATCAGTTCTGGTTAAATAATAATTGAGTGTGGCAAAATTCCAGGTATGCCCTGATTGCCGCATGGCATCTGAATAAGCAAAACCTTGTGCAGTCCCGGCTTTACGCCCGAAAACATTCCACAAATTTGGACCCTTGCCATGGGTGGTGCTTTTATATTCATCATGACAGGAAGAACATTTACGCATAAACAATTCTTCACCGGCAGCGATATCTGCTGCTTTAAGCAATTCTTTAAAGTCAGCACTCAAAACGGGATTATAATTTGCCAGGCTTGCCTTATCTTTTTCTTCCTGAGCCAAAGCAGGTGAAATTATCATATAACAGCTTAAAATAAGAAACAGGCTATCTAAATATCGTATTTTCATCAACTTACTCATAATGCTTTTTCACAAAAATAATGACCGAGATTCTATCAGCTATAGTTAGAAGTTGTTTTTCTTCAGCAATAAAACCTTCCTGTTTATTACAAGAATAGATATACACTGCTGCAAAAGCAATATCAAGGTAATAATTCTATAAATAATTGGAATAATTGGGGTCAGAGTAAGATTATAATTGCTGAACAATAATCTTACTCTGACCCCAATTATTTCATAAACAGTGCATCAGCCAAAGCGAGTATTACCCATGATGATGCCTGACTATCAATTCAATCACAGGCACCCACCATTGGGCTATTTTATTATTGTCATCATACTCATTATTCGGATCGCTCTGACGACGGACTAAAGCAATGACCTTAGCCTGATGATTGGAACTGAGCAAAGCAGACATTTTATCCTTACCCTGTTTTGAAAGTTTGATGATATTGATTCCATTAAATTGAAAAAACAGCTCCCTTTTTTTAGACTGACTGTCATCAGATACACTTTTGTTAGCAACAAGAGTCATTCTATCACCCACATTTAGATTTTCCAGTGTTTGATTAACAGGGTGACTGGCCTGAAATTTTGCAGCATAGCTTAAATAAAGCTGGCTTAAACCTGACATATAAAAAGAGACCATGTCTTTAATCTGATCACCTGCCCGGCTAAAATGTGAGCTGCAAAATTCAGTATCAATGCAGGCTATATGAGGATTGTCTGTGCCTGTATATTGCATTAAAACCAGATGTTCGATGGCGCGTGTCATGGCAACATAATACAGACGACGCTCTTCTTCAATATAATTTTTGTCAGCAGAATTAAACTGCCAATTGCCGTCCAGTAAAATAACGTGCCTGAACTCTTCTCCTTTGACGCCATGAACTGTACTAAGAAGAATCCCCTGACCATAACGGGTTTGTCTTTTTTGTTCCAACAAATAATCATTCAACTGTTTAAGAAAATGAGTTGTTGCCAGTGGCGTGTCATCAAATTGATCTTGCCAGTCAATGATAATTGTCTCGATGAGCTGATGCCAATGGTTTTTTTCTATTGGCAGCCAATTCAATAGTTGAGAAGTTGAAGTCATTATATTTTGCTCTTTACTCAACCATTGTTTGAATTCAATAAATTCCTTGACCGCATGCAGAGGAAAAGAATCCTCCTTAACTGCTGAGTAACAGTAATCAATCCCGGCCTGATGCAACACTGAGCGAACGCGGGAAAGTTCATTTTTATCAATACCATGCCGTGCCAATACGGCAATGTCTGCATTCTTAACTGTGTTATCCAGGGCTTTTATAGTGAGAATTTGTTCCAGTACTTCATTGGCCTGTTGATCAACTGATGTACAGTGGACAAGAGCGACCTTCCCCTGATGTAATGCCTCCACTTTTTGCCAATGTCCACCGGGCAATTCCATTCGCCTGGATTCATTAATATAAATTGGATGATCATTTTTCATGCGATCCTGATTATAAGTAATCAGAGAATTGGCTGCTGCAATAATATTCTTAGTGGAGCGGTAATTTTGAGTCAGATAATGAATTTTAGCCTGATAGTCCTGTTGAAACTGATGAATAAATTTGATATTAGCCTGGCGAAACTGGTAGATAGACTGATCATCATCACCAACCACCATTAAGGACAATTTTTCTTCCGCTTCGAGCTGTTTACCTGTGAGGGCACAGATCATTTCATATTGTAATTGATCAACATCCTGATATTCATCAACAAGAATATGTTCCAGTCCGTCAAGCAAGGCTGCTCGTTGATGTAATGCATCCAGGCCCAGTTCATGAGATTCTCCGGTCAATAATTTTATTGCCTCTTTGATCAGCACATCAAAATCGGTTTTACCATTTTGCACAGTCATGTTTTCAGGTTCGAACATCTGGCCCAATAAACGCAATGCCAAACCATGAAAAGTATGAATACGGACAAATCGGGCATCCTGTCCTAACAAGTTAAGCAGACGTTTATGCAGAGAAATAGCCGTGTTATGGTTAAAACACAATAACAGGATCTTATTGGCGGGAACTCGTTTTACACGGACCAGATAAGCAACTCGATGAAGAATGACCTTTGATTTACCTGCGCCAGGGCCTGCCAGGATCAATTGGTTTTTCTTGATACTGGCATGAACAATGGCTTGCTGTGCCTGATTATTTAAGGAAACAACAATTTTATGCCAGGATTCCTGGCTGGTTGCCCGCTCAAGTATTGATTTTCGATGCCTAAAATACAGCCCGACAAAAGGACCGTTAAGCAATTCAAAATAATCTTTGATCAACCTCATGGCCAGTTTGATTTGTTCTAATCCCAGGCGAGCGTATTCATTCATGACATGGATCTGAATGATTTTTTGATGATAGTGATCATCCAGCAGATGATAATTTTTCTTACTATAACGACGCTTGTTATCAGTATTTAGTTTTATTTCCATGGACTGTTTAAACACCGCCATACCATTTTGTAAGTCAATGGCTTTGTGGGTATCCAGAAACAGCAACGCACGTTCAATACCTTTAAGTAAAAAATCGTTCTGAGCCACTTTAGACTTATTGCTCAACAGACCGTGTAAAAGCAAATCATCATTCAGTGCTGCAATACCATCTTCTAATGAGAATTCAATCATTATTTTCTCTTTTGAACAGGCCTGTTCCTGAGTTAATTTTGCATAAAGAAAATCAACAATTTTATCAGTCATTTCCTGGCGCTGCTGGACAATTTTATTGATTCCAGCCCAGCTGCGATTTAATTGAACGCTAAACTGTTCTTTGCCGCTAAGAGAAAAATTAATCGACCCATTATTGCCTGATAATTGACCATCATCACTCCAGGTTTTGAGTAATTGACGAATAATTCGAGTGGATGATTTGAGTTCATGCTCATGGATCAATCTGGAATTAAGCGCACGGATATCAAGTTGATAAAGTTGTTCATGATCATTACTATCCGGTGCCATTTCCGGCAAGATATCCAGCAAGGTATTTTCAATTGTTCTCATGGTTTGAACAATATAACGGCAATTATCACAACCTTTAGGACGTAACCAGGCGGTCATGGATAACCCACGACTGATCAAACCACTGCAGGCCATCTGGGCCAGGATTTCCATAATACGCTGCGGCGTCATCAAGTTTTTTTGCTGCTGATCTTTGATGTTGGCAATGACCGTATCCAGAATATCATCTGCATTCAGACCTTCATCATCATCGGCATTAATTAAAGCTTCAAGAATTAATTGCCATTGTATTTTTAATGAGGGTGATAATTGCAGTTGCTCAAGTTTCTTTTCCGCATCCATCAGATTGGCAAAAAGGGGTTTGCCCTGAAAGACTGAATTGATATTATCTTCGCGTTGTAAAAACCCTTCCCTTTCCAGCCAGGCCAGTGCTGTTTTTACTTTGGTGTCCGCCATTCTGTCTTCCACTGTAATATCAGAATGCATAAAATCAGAACGCAATAACTCCTTAGTGGTGGCCACTACCCGATCATTGGTTGATTTTGCACGATAGCGAATTTCTTTGAGAATTTCAGCAATATCTTTTAGGCGTATTTCAGAATGTTTGCTGAGTTTGAACTGCTGCTCAATATCTTCTTTATCAAACAGCAGAACACATTGAGCCGGTTGCTGGTCACGCCCTGCCCGACCAGCTTCCTGTAAATAATTCTCTACTGAACCGGGAATATCATAATGGATCACCAAACGCACATCTTCTTTATCAATACCCATACCAAAGGCATTAGTGGCACAAATAATGCGATATTCTCCGGCAATAAAGCGCTCCAGAATATCCCGTTTTGAGCTGGCATCCAGCCCGGCATGAAAATAACTGACGGGTAATTCCTGCACTTCATTCAAATCCTGAGCTAATTGCTCTACTTTTTTTCGAGTTGCACAATAAATAACACAGCTTCCTGATTGTCCCTCGTTAAAACAGCTTTCTGTTAATTCAATAATTTGTGCCAATTTACTATGAGCCTGTGTGGAAACCACTTCATAAACCAGATTTTCTCTCTGCACACCACCTTCAAAACGGCTTAAATCAAAATCTAATAGCTGTTTGAAATGACCACAGATATCATCAATTACATCCATTTTTGCAGTGGCTGTGTAACATAAAACGGGTGGCACTGTTTCATTTTGTTGTTTGGCGATATTAGCAATGACTTTGGCACAATATAAATAATCAGGTCGAAAATCATGGCCCCACTTTGATAAGCAATGCGCTTCATCAAAGACCCACGCACCTATCTGCCGTGATAAAATAACCTGTTTGACGCGACGATTACGCAATTGCTCCGGGGATAAATATAAAATACTGATATCGCCACGACGTACGGCCTCTAATACTGCACTTCTCTCCGGCATGGTGAGCATGCCATAAATGGCTGCGACACTTTCAATGCCCACTTTATCTTTCAGGTTATCCACCTGATCTTTCATCAATGCCTGCAAGGGTGAAATAACAATGGTTAGAGAAGCATTACGTTTATTTTTAATCAAGGCAGGCAGTTGAAAGCAGAGTGATTTACCACCACCAGTGGGTAAAATACCCAGTAGGGATTCACCTCTAATAGCGGCGTCAACCATGTTTTTTTGTAAGGGAGTACCATCGTTCTGCAGGCGAAAATCATCCCATTCATAATAATTTTGCAAATGATATCGAGCATCAAAATTTTCCTGACAATATGTACAGGACTCTTTGCCGCAAGGTGTTTCCCGTAATTGTCGAATCAATATTTTAGTGGCTGGAAACTGGTGCCATACCCAGGGTGGTAAAATTGAATTTGATCCAGCTACTTGCAGCCAGGCAGTAACATAAGCCAGACAAAGTGGCTGAATTTTATTGTCTCGAAAATCTCTGATTAGCTGGCGCAATTGGTTGGGGCAACACTTGTCGACCAGACAGTCTGCAATAAGAATTTCAATTTTTTTTGCCGGTTTTTCTCCTATTACATCTGCCATAACCTGAGCCAGGCCTGAGGTATCAAAGTCTTTAGCCCGGTCATTACAAACGTCTTGATGAAAAAGATAATAATAGAGTTGAATTAAATAAGGATTGTTCTGATATTGCTGCTCAAACGCTGCAAACTGTTCGCTAAAAATTCTTAAAGCCAGGTGCGCATCGGCAACCGGATTATTATAACTGTCCTTAATGATTTTATAGTCTTTAACCAGACGGTGATACGGATTTTTAGGAAACGCCAATGGGGAGAGAAATAAGGTATCTATAACAGGTAAAGTGCTTATAGCAGATAAAACATCAGGCGATTCTTCAGTATCACTATACTGTTGGGCAGATAATTTTTCCTGATGTATCAGCCAGGGCAAATCATGATTTAGAATGTTATGCCCCAGAATAAATTCTGCTTTTACAGCTAAGTCATTGAGTTTTTGAATAGCAAGATGATAATCATGACGAATATCTAAATATTCATCACCCAGTACCGCACCCAGATGAAGTAATTTTTTTTGATCTTTAGTAATTTCCAGATCGAAGGATAAAATCTGATTAACATTCATTCACAGACTCATATTTGGGGTCAGAGCATATTTGGGGTCAGAGTAATATTATTATCCATCAATAAAATCCTCCTTTTTCGGTCGTCCTGCTTTTCGCGGCGTCACACGACTTTTAGATAGAGTCTCTATCTGTGTTGTAAATTGTTTATTACCTAAAGCAAGTCCCTTATTAATACCCTCTCTGATTTCCTTTAATGACGCATTGCCAATATGAGCTTTGAACAACTCCCTATAATTCTCCAGTCTCTCATTTTTTGTTTTAGCCAAAGCAAGATAAAGTGAATGAGGGGTCTGTAATTCTGTTTCTATTCCAAGTGCATTACAGGCATAACTTGACCAGCTATATTCACCGGGCTCCTCTACCATACCCGCTCTGACAGGATTCAATTCGATATATCGGTGTAATTCAAACAGATATTGTTCACTTTGGATCAGACAGGATTTAAAACGACCTTCCCAGAGTGTACCACTTCGTTGATAGCTGAAGTTATAGTATCGAACATACATTCGACCTATCGACTGCATCATCCGACTGATGGCTTTATCTTCCTGGGGTGTGCATAACAAATGAACATGATTCGTCATTAATACCCAGGCGTGAATATCAACAAAATACTTTTTTGAAAACTCTTTAAGCCAGCTTAAATAAGCTTTCATATCTTTGTCACTAGAAAAACATATCTGGTGATTGTTTCCGCGCTGGATAATATGTTGCGGAACGCCTACGGGACTGACTCGGGCTAATCTTGCCATCGATACTATTACACTCTTTGTTGATAGTTATCACAATAATAGCATAACAATGTTACTCTGACCCTAATTATTCTGGCTCAGTATTAACTGGGAACTTGCATTCTAAGCTGGCGTTGTTGTTCTTCGGCAAAGGCAGCTTTTATTTCTTCCAATACGGTATCCACATCTGCAGTTTGTGTGCTTTCCTTAAAGTAGCCTGTTAACTCGGCTTCTGGGTGTAATTCCCCTGCTTCGTACAATGCCCAAATTTCCTTGGAGTATTGTCTGTTGAGCAATTCAGGTGCGTATTGTGCATAGTAATTGCTAATATTGTTAACATCCCGCTCCAGCATCCATTTTGCCTGATTATTAGCTGATGCATCCACTACCTGGGGCAGGTCAATAATTACCGGACCATACTCATCGACCAATACATTAAACTCTGACAGATCTCCATGAATCAATCCAATACAAAGCATACGCATCACGTACTGCATGATAACAGCGTGATCTTCTAAGGCTTGTTCAGCGGACATAGATACATCGTTCAGGCGTGGTGCTACCTGGCCTTCGTCATCGGTGATTAACTCCATCAACAAGACGCCGTCAAAGCAGCCGTAGGGTTTAGGTACTCGAACTCCCGCATCAGAAAGGCTATAGAGCGCTTCGACTTCGGTATTTTGCCAGGCTTTCTCTTGTTGAACCCTACCAAATTTTGAGCCTTTTTCCATTGCTCGATTACGGCGGCTATTACGCCCCTTGCGACCTTCCCGATATTGTACTGCTTGCTTAAAACTGCGTTTATTGGCCTCTTTGTAAACCTTGGCGCAGAGGATTTCAGATCCGCTACGTACAATATAAACTACAGCTTCTTTTCCGCTCATTAAGGGACTGATGACTTCATCGATCAGCCCATCTTCAACTAAAGGTTGGATTCGTTTAGGAATTTTCATGTCATTCTTATAACTTACTTTGGTGAAATTTGGAACAAAAATTAGTCATACTGATAAAATATGTCCTCTCTACTATGCGCTTCCCAGTCATCAAATGATAAAGCAACACAATATCTATTAATTACATGGAGATAAAAATGAATATTACCACTATTTCTAAACTTTCAACAGATAGTATCCCCAATAATGGGCAATTAAAACAGGAGAAATTTAAGCAATAAAAATCATTAAAAAGACTTATTAGATACGATTTTATTTGTTGGACATAATACGGGCTTAAGTTGAATGAGATGATATTACGGGATTTTATAATCTACCAATACTCACTTAAAATCAAAGAGTTATTGGTAGGCGCGAGTAGATTCGAACTACCGACCCCCACCATGTCAAGGTGGTGCTCTAACCAACTGAGCTACGCGCCTATAGGGCCACACTTCTTTTCAACAAAAAAATTTCAGAAGTATACGCTTCCTGAAAGTACGAGATGTACTGGAAACGATGCGTATAATAACCAGATTGGGCTATTTTGGCAAGTCTTTTTTGTGTTACAGGCTGATAAATCTATCCTGGAGGACTTTAATCTGATCTCGCAGGTGGGCGGCTTCTTCAAATTCCATATTTTGCGCATGAGAATACATTTTTTCTTCCATTTCTTTAATTTGTTTTTCCAGCTCTGGTCTGGACATCACTTCATAACGACCTGCTGCTTCAGCCACTTTTCTATTTTTGGCGACCGCCAGACCTGCTCCGGGAATTGTCGCTTCCAGGATATCTTTGACTGACTTTTTGATACCCTTAGGCGTAATACCATGTTCTTCATTGTAGACAATTTGCTTTTCCCGTCTTCGGGCAGTTTCACTCATTGCCCGCTGCATCGAACCGGTGATACGATCTGCATAAAGAATAACTGCACCGTTAACATGTCGAGCAGCACGTCCCATGGTCTGGATGAGTGAACGCTCAGAGCGTAGAAAACCTTCTTTGTCAGCATCAAGAATGGCGACCAGTGAGACTTCCGGAATATCCAGACCTTCTCTGAGCAGATTAATGCCCACCAGCACATCAAATTCACCCAGACGTAAATCACGAATAATTTCAACCCGTTCAACGGTATCAATATCAGAATGCAGATAACGTACCTGAATGCCGTGCTCCAGGTAGTAATCGGTGAGATCTTCTGCCATTCGTTTGGTCAGTGTGGTCACCAGTACCCGTTCTTTTTTGTCCACTCGTTTATGAATTTCTGAGATTAAATCATCCACCTGTGTGGTTGCTGCTCTTACCTCTACAGGCGGATCAATTAATCCCGTCGGTCTGACGATCTGTTCTGCCACCACAGCGGATTTTTCAGCTTCATAATTGCCGGGGGTTGCTGAGACAAAAATTGTCTGGGGGGCAAGACGTTCAAATTCTTCAAATTTCAGGGGTCGATTATCCAGAGCGGAGGGTAACCGAAAACCATACTCCACCAGATTTTCTTTGCGTGAACGATCGCCTTTATACATCGCGCCGACCTGAGAGACTGTCACATGACTTTCATCAATAAAAATTAAGGCATCATCCGGCAGATAGTCTAAAAAAGTCGGTGGTGGCTCGCCCGTTTTTCTACCTGAAAGATAGCGTGAATAGTTTTCTATTCCTGAGCAATAGCCTAATTCCATTATCATTTCTATATCGAGTTGAGT
>DAOVUK010000213.1 GCA_030632625.1 Gammaproteobacteria bacterium | reverse complement strand
GTATCGAAAATATTCCAGCCATGTTTAAAAAACTGTTTTTTATTTTCTTCGCCCCAAAAACGTATAATAATTTCTGTAAGAAAGAAAAATGTAATAAACCAGTCTAATAAATGCACAAACCACAGGGTTGCAGGTGAAATATTATATGTTTTTGCACCAATCACTAAAGCTGAGAAAATGATGATTGAAATGACAAAAAATTCAAATATTTTATTGCTGCGAAGGGTATTAAGTTTTTCTTGTAAAGTGATTGTCTGCATAAATTATAAATAAAAAATAGTTTTAATATGTGGTGGTGAGTAAGGCTGCTTATCCTGTAAAAGAACCAGTGCTTACTGTCTAGCTGCCTGTCCGTGCCCTTATCATAAGCGCCTTCATTTCTTTTACGGCACTTTCTAAGCCGCTAAAAAGAGCCTGAGCTATAATGGCATGACCTATATTCAACTCTTCAATGTCAGCCAGTGCTGCAATAGCCTGAACATTGTGATAATGCAGTCCATGCCCCGCATTAACATGCAGACCCAGTGACTTTGCATATAATATTCCTTCACTGATCCGTGCCAATTCCTGCTCTTGTGCTGCCCCCTGATAATCTGCGTAATGTCCGGTATGAATCTCTATAACCGGTGCTTTAACCTGGGCTGCGGCATCAATTTGCTGCTTGTCTGCATCAATGAACAATGAAACCCGAATATCTGCTTCTGCCAGTCTTTGACAGGCATCAGCCATTTTGCCTGTCTGTGAAGCCACATCCAGCCCGCCTTCTGTGGTCAGTTCCTCACGCTTTTCTGGTACCAGACAACAATCTGAAGGCTTTACCTTTTCAGCAATAGCAAGCATGGAGTCAGTCACAGCCATTTCAAGATTCATGCGGGTTTGCAGCACATCATTAATGAGATAAACATCCCGTTCCTGAATATGGCGCCGATCTTCTCTCAAATGCAGAGTAACCGCATCTGCACCAGCAAATTCAACATCCATAGCCGCTTTCACCGGATCAGGGTAACGGGTTCCTCTGGCCTGTCTTAATGTTGCAATATGGTCAATATTAACCCCTAGAAGAATTGCTGATGTGTTACCCAAGGTTTTGTCCTCCGACGATGTCATTGTTATGATTGTTTTGGCTGCTCTAAAAACTTAAACCTGGAATAAAGCAAATGATTCAAACTTTAGCTGTTGAACAATAAAGTTGTCTAAACAGTTCTCGGCTTTTTAGGGGCTTATTACCCAAATGCTCTGCCAGAGCCCATTTTAATAGCTGTTTACTTTCTTGCAAGGTTTTCTGCTCACTGAATTGACCATTGGCTAAATCGTTCAGTGTCTGACCGCTAATGGCTAAATATTTTGTATCACCTGGCGGGTTCTCAACAGGACCCGCATCGATGATATAATAATATTGTTTTTTATCATCAATGGCTGATTCTGATTGAATATCATGACTGAGATTAAGACCATAACCAAGATACTCCAGAAGTTTTAGTTCAAACATTCTTAACGGCACTTCATATTGAATCGAGGTTTGTTGAGCCGGATGCTGATCCGAACCATATTGATTAGAGTTATATGAAAGAATGCTTAAAATCTGATCATAAAGTGCAAAAATTTCACCACAGTCCGTATGTGAAGGTAATAAACGCAGCAATAATTCATTAAGATAATAGGCACAATACAGGGATTTTCCTGATAAGTTCCAACCTGGCGACCTTGGTTCAAAGCTTGATTCAGAACTTAAGTCAGAGCTTGATTCAGAACTTAAGTCAGAAATCAGCTCAATAGATTTTAAAATTAGAAGCTCATTTTTTCCTGTCAGAGAAACACTCAGCATTTGAAAAGGCTGCAGCAGCGCAAACTGATTTTGCTTTGACTTTTTACCTTTAACACCTCTGGCAATAGCACTCACCTTGCCAAAATCACTGAGAAAAAAATTAACTATAAGGCTGGAATCCCGATAATTATAATGATGCAGTACAATAGCTGATTTATTGTCCAGATTAATTCTCATCATGACTTAAAAAATCAAAGTATCCGAGGCTTTTGAGTGCTTTTTGATCATCGGACCAGCCCTCTTTAACTTTTACCCATAGTTTTAGAAAAACCTTTTTATCATATAATCTTTCCATCGATATTCTTGCCTGTTTACCGACTTCCTTTAACTGCTGACCTTTGCTGCCAATGATAATACTTTTTTGATTGCTCCGTTCAACCCAGATAATAGCGGAAATTTTAATAATTGAAGCTTCTTCTTCAAATGCTTCAACTTCTACAGCAACAGCATAAGGCACTTCCTGCCCTAATAAGCGCATAAGTTTTTCACGAATAAGTTCTGAGGCATGAAAACGATCCGACTTATCGGTTATTTGTTCTTCTGGAAAATAGGCAGGTGATAAATTCAGGAGAGATTCAATATGTCGCTCAAGTTCTGCGACATTACTGCCCTTAGATGCTGAAACCGGGACAATTTGACTAAAGTTCAAACGTTTACTTAACTCATCAATAAAGGGCAATAACACCTCTTTATCCTTAATTTTATCAACCTTATTAACAGCCAATATTATCGGCTGCTCACAATTTGCCAATAATTCAATCACATATTCATCTTCTGCTGTCAGTTTAATGCCATCGACTACAAAGACAATTACATCAACATCCAGTAAGGTAGACAGAGCCTCTTTGTTCATGTATGTGTGTATAGCACCTTTATGTTTTTGATGCAGGCCCGGTGTATCAATATAAACTGCCTGGGCTGTGTCTGTGGTTTTGATGCCCAATAGACGATGACGAGTGGTTTGCGGTTTTTTTGAAGTAATACTTAAATGAAATCCGAGAATGTAGTTTAATAATGTTGATTTTCCAACATTGGGACGTCCGATAATAGCCACATAGCCACTTCTATAATTTTCAGGATAATCAGTTGTTGTCATAATTTAATTGGGTTTTGTTAGGTTTGGATAAAATAGATATTGATAAAAAAGCTGGCTGGGTGACTCTCCATTGTCTCAGACGCCGCATTGTCTCAAAAGAAGAGATGAAACAGGCACAAAACTTATTCTATTAGAATTTTTTCCAGCATTAGCTCAGCACTTTTTTGTTCAGCAGCTCTTCGGCTGCTGCCTTCTGCCGAAATGGTTAATTTGAGTTCTTTAACGTGACAATCAACCTGAAAGATTTGCGCATGTTCTTTGCCGTTAACCGATATAACTTTATATTGCGGCAATTCAAATTTTTTTGCCTGAAGCTGTTCCTGAAGACGTGTTTTAGGATCTTTCAGATCCAGCGATTTGATATTATCCAGGCGCGCTTTATACCATGATAATATACAATGTCGAGCCTGTTCGATATCAGAATCAAGGGTAATAGCACCAATGATGGCTTCCATTGCATCAGCAAGAATTGACGTCCGTCGAAAACCACCGCTTTTTAATTCACCACCGCCAAGTTTAAGATACTGGCCAACATGAAACTGACGAGCCATGCTGGCCAGAGTATCGCCTTTCACTAATAAAGAACGATAACGGCTCAGATTTCCCTCATTGTCATCATCAAAACGTAAGTAGAGTTCTTCGGCGATGACATAGCCAATCACTGAATCACCCAAAAATTCCAGGCGTTCATTGTTGTTTTTTCCAATACTGCGGTGGCTTAATGCGGTTTGTAATAAACATGGATCTTTAAAAGTATAACCTAAATTATTACAAAGACTGTTCAGGTTAGTATTCAATTACGAACCAGTTCAACAGATTTATTGCGTTCAATAAGAATATAAACATGATTCATAAAACGGATTTTGTCATCATACTCAAGATACACTATAACCTTGTTATTTTCTTTTACTATTTCAAAATCATCCTTAGTCACACTTCTTACCTGATTAATAAGCATGCGGTTTTCAATCAGTCTCCAGATTTCTCTTTTAGATTTCTGGGTGATACCCGGCTCTTCTTTAAGAGACTCCAGTATTCTGTCCATAGTATGATTACCGACAATAAATGGTGTAAGAATCATAGCAAGATAGATAAAATAACCGGCGATAGCCATGACAAAGATCCACCCGACCAGAGTGAAGCCTTTTTGCTGTTTATATTTAAAGCTCTGTTTTAGCATTTTTTATCCTTTTTAACTAAGTACTTCTTTACCGAGTACTTCTTTACCGAGTAATAGTTGTGAGTATAGTTAATTTAGAAGATTATTCAATTGAATTGCCGATACGTTCCCAAAAAAGACCCTGGCCCACATCCCAGTTAAACCAGATCATAAAGGCTTTACCAACCAGATTAGTTTCCGGAACCAGTCCCCAAAAGCGGCCATCATGACTTTCATCACGATTGTCACCCATGACAAAATAGTGACCCTCCGGGACAACGAGATCAATAGTGCCGTTCTTATAGAATTCAGAGAAATACATATGACTTAAATCAGGTTTTCCCGGAACCAGCAGAATGTCATGCTTCGCTCCCAGTAGATTTTCATTTTTTAAAGCAGCACCATTCATTTTTTCTCCTGACCCCATGCCTTTATAGGGACCCATCTTTTCCTGAGACATCGGTTTACCATTGATATACAATAATTTATTCCGATAAACCACATGATCACCCGGAACCCCGATAACCCGTTTAATAAAATTAATAGCAGGATTGACCGGATATCTGAAGACGGCCACATCGCCATTTTCGGGTTTGCCGGAATCAATAATTTCTGTATTTAAAACAGGAAGACGAATACCATAACTGAATTTATTAACCAGAATAAAATCACCCACCCATAAATTAGGCATCATTGACTGAGAGGGTATGCGAAAGGGTTCGAAAATAAATGAACGTAAGATTAAAACGATAAAAAACACCGGAAAGAGTGATTTTGCATAATCCACTATGATCGGATCAGCTAATAAAGCATCACGCTCCTGTGCGCTGATGTCTTTTCCTTTACGGTTAATCTCAGCCTGCTGTTTTGCCTGACGTTTTTTTTCCCATAAAAGCTTGTCCATTATCCAGACAACACCTGATACAAACGTCAAGACAACTAATACTAGTGCAATGTCAAAATCCATTCTTTTCTCTTTATTTCTAGGTTAATCTTTACCGATATGAAGAACTGCTAAAAAAGCTTCCTGTGGAATCTCAACGCTGCCCACCCGTTTCATACGCTTTTTACCCGCTTTTTGCTTCTCTAACAATTTTCTTTTACGACTGACATCACCACCATAACATTTGGCTGTGACATTTTTCCGCAAGGCTTTAACATTGGTCCGGGCAATCACTTTGGAGCCAATGGCCGCCTGAATCGCGACATCAAACATTTGTCGTTGAATTAACTCTTTCATTTTCTCGGTCAGATCACGCCCCCGACTTAAGGCCAGATCTTCATGAATGATAATAGAGAGTGCATCAACAGGCTCGCCATTAATTAAAATATCCATTTTGACCAGTTTGGACGCTTCAAATCGTACAAAGTGATATTCCAGTGAAGCAAAACCACGACTGACTGATTTAAGGCGATCAAAGAAATCGAGTACCACCTCATTCATAGGCATTTCAAAGGTCATATTGACCTGATTACCCACGTATTGCATTTTTTTCTGCACACCACGTTTTTCAATACATAAACCAATCACATTGCCGACATATTCATGGGGCAATAAGAGATTTGCAGAAATAATGGGTTCACGGATTTCTTCAATAGTAGAACGCTCCGGTAATGCCGCCGGATTATCCACCTTAATCGTTTCACCCTTAGTCGTGAGCACTTCAAAAATAACGGTGGGTGCTGTGGTGATCAGATCAAGATCATATTCACGTTCAAGTCTTTCCTGAACAATTTCCATATGCAGCATACCGAGAAAACCACAGCGAAAACCAAATCCCAGTGCCTGAGAGACTTCAGGTTCATAAAACAGGGCGGCATCATTAAGTTTTAATTTAGATAAGGCTTCACGCAAACCTTCATAATCATCTGATGTCACAGGAAAAAGTCCGGCAAACACACGCGGCTGTATTTCCTTAAAACCCTTCAGCGGTTTATCGCAGGGATTATGAGCCAGGGTTAAAGTATCACCCACTGGAGCACCATAAATGTCCTTGATTCCAGCAATAACATAACCCACTTCACCGGCAGTGAGAAAATCTGTTGCCTCACGTTTGGGAGTAAAAATGCCTACACCATCAACTGTATGAGCACGTCCTGTTGACATGACCAGCATTTTATCCCGACGTTT
>DAOVUK010000148.1 GCA_030632625.1 Gammaproteobacteria bacterium | reverse complement strand
GCAGGACCTGCTGTTAGTGCTCATAATGGGGAAGACCTTAAGCGTTAGCTCGATGGGCTTGGGGGTTTTGCTCTTATTACAAGCTGGTGGACCCCGTGAATTCCAAGCTTAGTCTTGATAAGATAAAAGCAATCTAGTATTAACAGAAAAATTGAATGGCTCTGAACAGCCTTTACCAGTCATTCATCAACAAACGGTAAACGGTCAAACATCGGATTACACTACCGCCAACCTTATTTACGTATCCGTTATATGGATTAAATACTTCGATACCTTAATTCAATAATATCATGTCGATCATTATGGATAAAAATATCTTGCTGAGAATTCCCTAGGCTGTGAGATGAAAAAGCGCACCAGCAAATTCAATACGGAAGGGTCTTGCTATAGCAATGTATTTATTTTTTAAGTAATAAAGTTAAGGATAAAAATCTTAATCATTTAAAAAAATGTCAATTGTAAGGCCCTTAATCTCGAGCCTTTGCCTAAGTGACACATTTTTATAAAGGCTGTATTTCTAGACGCTATCAGCTACATGATTATCTTGCAGATGAAATACCTGTGCTTTACTGGACCGATTAGTTTCTTAATCCCTTTATTCAAAGGTCTTTAGCTGTTTTGTTGATATGTCGTAGCAATTATGTAGCATTGCAGTTTTTCTGTCAGTGTATATCTGTAACTTACAAAGGCAAAAAATGATTACCCATAAAGATGCAGAAGCAATAGTTAAAAAATATGGAATAAAGATGGCTACAAAGGATGACCCTATTTACAATAGACTTCCTACAGTACTATTTTGTAAACCATCCATCAACGATTGGTTTTATGTTCGATACAGTTGATGAGGTGTTGGCTGAAGCAAAAAAGAGTGCTGAAGTCACTCATAACCACCCAGTAGGTAAATGTTTTAATAAGGAAATAAATTATAAACTTCATTCTTATGAGGCTCGAGGCTTGTCGGGATAACATTTTAGCTTCCCTCGCACTCTATAGCGCGCTTCAGATCAGCAAATTTCCCTACGCCTTCTGGAGACTATCAGCCCGTCCGGGGCTAACACCGATGTTCTATATTCCTGACTAAAATACTCAGTTGACAAATTGTTCAAATAAGCGTAGTTATGAACGTAGAATTAATCGGTAAGTGCTTTTTAAGGTGTCAAGCTTTTTCTTGGGATTAATTGTTTTGTTGGAAATTTAATTATTTCCAACATTAGGTTAAAGCTTAACTTTAATTAACCTCTTAATCCTTTGTTATTTAGTCACTAAAGGCTCACCCGTTAACGTAATATTCAGACGTACCGCCTTGTTTATAAAGATAGGAGAGATACTGTGTTGAAATATTTGATTAAATCTACAATTGCTTTTTTATGTCTAAGTGTCTTACCAAGCCTTGGTTTTGCTGTGCCGCCAACGGGGCAGTTTGAGTTTATTATTAGCGAATCAAAAATATGGGACATATCCGGTAGTTACAGTGAGGATTTTGATGGTATCGATATCGACTATATCTTAGTTACAGATGAGGCAGGAAAAATTACTGGCTCAGGCACGGCCTTTGCTTCGCTATTTGGCGCAACTGTAAATGCTGATCTTATTTTTAACGGATCAATTAAATCATCAAGAGAAGTCACACGTATAAAATTGAAATTTACCATGATAGGTGATGTTTCGGACGGTGTAGAAAATTTTTTCTTCACTGCCAAGGTTAAAGCAAAGCTGGAAATTAACGAAGCCACCCATTCCGCTTTAGGTAGCGCTAAGGCTAGAATTTGCATCGAAGGAAATGGATGCGTAAGGGAAGTTGCATCTTTCGACTTTTTGCTAGAAGGAGACATGGATGGCAGTTGGGTCTTAACATTGGATTTATCTGAAGCTGAGAATAATAAACTTACAGGTACTGGTATGATCACCCTTTCCAATAATAGAGAGATTACAACTATTGTCAGCGGCAAGTATTCCAGTAAGAAAGAAACAGTCAAGTTGAAATTAAAAAATTCAAAGGGTACAAAATTTTCGTTGAAATCCTTGGTTCAAGGTGCAATTCTGGAAATCGTAAAACTGAAAGGAAAATCACTGGGCCAAAAACAGAAATTACAATAAACACATTGGTGAAATGATGCATCGAAAAATAGAAATTCCATTTTTTTGGGCTCTCTTGTTTGTGACTTTATCCAGCATGACTGTAATATATCTTCGCTTTTCAAGTTCTCCATCTATACCCACTAAGGTAACTAATGGCAAGCTTTCTAATTCTGTCATGACTCCATTTTCTAATAACATTTTGGGAAATCCAATTGGATTTTTTTTAAAAACGCTTACTAGCCCTGAGGAAGTTCAAGCTACCTTTACAACCTCATATAATAACCTCCTGAGTAGACTTCAAAATGATGACTTAAAGATAAGTCAACGGCGCCATGCTGCTTTTGAATTGGCTATGATACCTTCCAGTTCAATTATTTTAGAACTTAACCATCTATTTCCAATGCTACCGCCCTATGTGAAAGCGGCTATTGCAGAAGGTTTAGGAGAAAACTCTCATCCGGATGCAAGGCATTTAATTTTGACTCTTCTTGAAAATGAAGGGAAAGATGCCATTGCCATGCGTGGACTTATCCGTGGAGCAACCGCTTTAGGAGATGGCGAATCACTGAAAATCATTGCTAATATTATTACCGACTCTCAGCAATCAGAAAGCGTTCGAGAGGAAGCGGCTAGAGAGCTTGGCGTAAACAGTAACCCCATGGCATTTAAATTATTGACCGATGCTATCGAAAATATTGATGATCCCGAACTCGAAAAGCATTTGCTTGAAGGATTCGGTAATTTATCTGTCAACGACACATCAGATTTTTTCCAGGAATATTTAGCTTCTAACGAAACCCCTGAAGAGCTTCGCGTCGCTGCTGTAGAAGCATTAAGTAATGGTGCAGATGATCCGACATCATTACTCCTTCAATTTACATCAGACCAGAATCCTGAAGTCAGGGCTGCAGCTGCCTGGGCGCTAAGTGACACACAAATAACGGGGAATCATGGGGAACAATTGATGACTACACTTGAGCAAGAGCCAGATGCTAATGTGCGCAAATATCTATACCAGGCACTGACTCATCAGACTAATCTTAATACTGCTCAATTGATGGAACAGGTTAAGTTTGAGAGTAATGTTGATACCCGACTTTCCGGATATGACTTGATTGCATCAATGGTGAATCAAGCGGCCAATGAAGAATTAACAGTCTATTTCAACTCTTCTGTAGTTTCCGAACTAAAAGTGATAGCCCTCAATGGAAAGCAGCCACAACAGTTGGCTTCTGTCATATCACTTGGTAGAGCTAAATCGTCAGAATCCATTAAAGCTTTACAAAATATTACCATGGCAAGCAAAGATGAGATGATCATCCGCGCCGCTGACAATGCTTTAGGAAATATTAATGAATGATTTTTAGTAGTCAATACATAGAAGGAGTACAGGAAAGGAAGAAGCGTTAGCGGAGACTGGTGTACGATGACCCCCGTATTAGGCGTAGGGCCGTTGTTTTGTCGGAGTCGAAGCGCTAGCGTAGGTGGAGACAAAATAAAAGGCATTCCGAAACGCCGTCAAGTCAGTGAGGGAGTGCTACGTAGCCAGCACCGAGTTTACGATGGTGCCGGACGGCCGCGGCACACAATGGCCACCACGTTGGCGAGTCGATTTTGGTGGCTTGGGTGTCACAAAATCTTTCACGAGGCAGTGGCGCGCTTGAATAAGCCCCCGGCTTTGCCGGGGGTGATTTAACTTAACCAATGAGCTGGGGAAAACAAGATTTGCCGCCTCAGGAAGCAAAGCATTTTACTCCCATAGTTAAGGTTTAACCAAAACCGCCCGCTCTGCGGGTAGATTTTTTAATCTACTTGTGCTGTGCTGCCGCGTTTGCATCCACCAGACCATGGCCGAAGAAGGAGGTGCGGCCATTCTTGCCGTAGCATCTTTTGCGTTCGTCGCCCTCATTAAGTGGTTCCCAGGCGGATGGGCAAGGCAATTTCTGTGCGGTGCGTTGTACGGCTGCTTTGACATCACCAGGACTCCACTCCGGGTGCATCCCTTTAACTATAGCGGCCACCCCAGCGGCGTGCGGTGAGGACATGGATGTGCCATTCAAGAAGGCATAGCGGGCACCGTCATCTAGAACTGTCAGACCTGGAAAAATGTTTTGCTCGAGAAAGTCGAAATAGTCCCAAATACCATACACAGGATCACTGGTGCTAGTTAGCGCAGCCAGAATTCCATCCTGTACTGTACCGGTAGCCCTGAAGTAGTCACCCCCAGGAGCAGTCACATCCACGCGTGACATACCTACGCTGGAGTAATAGGCGATCCACAGATCATAACCGGGGTAACCAATGGGTCCAGTAGCAGATACGGTCAATACACCAGGCAGTTCGGCTGGAGCCACACGGCAGTTGTTTTTCACGAAACGCTCTTCCTCCGATTCAGGAGGCCAGGTTGGGCTGGTGGCGTCGAGGCCGGGGTGTTGCAGGTCAACTTGCTCGTTTCCCGCGCCAGTGACGACTAAGACACCCCGCTGCCTGGCGTATTTTGCTGCATCCTCTAGCTCCTTGAGGATGGCTTTCTGCTCGGCATTGGACTTGCAGTAATAAAGATAAGGATCTGCAAACAGACTTAGGTTGACTACATCCAGTTGTTGGTCACCAGCATATCGTAGTGCTGCGGCTACGGAATCAGCAAAGCAATAGCCAGCCTTGGTGCAGGCCTTGAGGCCCACAATAGTCGCTTCAGGTGCAACCCCGGCGATACCGATGCCGTTAATGGGGGCTGCAATTGTGGTGGCTACGTGAGAGCCGTGGCCATTGAGATCCTGTACTGCACCGTTGTTTGAACAATCACCGTTGGCAATCTCGGTCGGATCGGCAGTAGGCGTGTTGTCGAAGATGAACGAGCACGAAAGAGCAATATCCAGATTGGGGAGAAGATCTGGATGTGAGTAATCGATGCCACTGTCGATTACGCCTACCCTAACACCAGCACCACGAGCTCCTTCGACTGCGTAGCTGCCATCATCGGAAGCGTTGATTAAAGCCATGTCCCACTGGCAAGCACCAAGCGGCTCCCCGTTAGGGACACCAAACACGGTGCCATAGAGGCTGTTGCAGAGGCTAGCTACCGTATCTTCATCCATTGCTGCTTGTGCTACTGAAGTCAATGTGACCATCGCCACGATTAACGGACTCACCTGTAATCCAAATTTCCATCGATTCATATTTTTTCTCCTTTGTGAGCTTTAAATAAGTTTATTCCACATTGCTGTGAAGAAATAGAGATTGTTTTAAATAAAGTATATTTCTTGATTTTCATTTTTATTGCGCCTCAAGTATAAATTTCGAATAGGACATTAACAGCTATAATTATTTCGCATTAAAAAGGCCGGATTCAATTCCGAAGTGGTTTAACAGTTTTGGTCACGCCATCGCAAAGAATACTCCCATAGGCGACTCAACATATATCTTACTTTCTAAGCTATATCGCTTACCATAATTATGGCGACTCAAATCCTACACCCATTTCCCCCTGATTTTCAATTAGTATTTGTATCAACAATGAAATAGATGGGTTTTCCTGATTAGAGTGTAAAGTCAACTTTACAATCGCTTCACGCTCCATGGCGTATAGTCGCTTAACCGGCCCAGGCTGTGTGAAAACTATTCATAGAAAATTGTGATGCAGAGCACAGGCACTTCATTTAGTTTTTGCCACCGGAAATCATAAACTAAGTGACTCTCGTATGCGTTTTTTCAGACATTCATGGAACAAATTTGTTTGCTTCTGAGTTTTCACATAGTCTGGGCCAGAAGCAATACCCAGAACTTGCAAGTGACGGCGTCTGGTCTTGCCTTTTGACTTTTTCAATTTGGACATTATAAGGGTAGACCAATTGTCCGCTCCTCAATCCACAGTTGAGTTTGATGCTTTCACCAAGGGCGGCTTTGGGTCGATATCAGTCCTTCAAAGAAGCGTACACTTTGCAAGTTAATCTATTAGATCAGATATTAGTTGCTACAATTTATTTCGTGAATGCATGATTTCATATTATGAGTTGTGCCAACAAGGTGTTGGCACACATACAAGATTAACTTGACGAATTAATCACGCAACAGCTCATTAATACCAGTTTTACTACGTGTTCTTTCATCAACTTGTTTGATGATTACTGCACAATACAAGCTGTAAGTACCATCTTTTGAAGGCAAGTTTCCAGGTACGACAACAGAACCAGCAGGAACACGGCCGTATATGATTTCGCCAGTCATACGGTTGAAGATTTTAGTACTTTGACCTATATATACACCCATTGAAATAACTGCACCTTCTTCAACCACAACACCTTCAACGATTTCTGAACGTGCACCGATAAAGCAGTTGTCTTCAATAATAGTTGGGCCAGCCTGTAAAGGCTCTAAAACACCACCGATACCTACACCACCGGATAAGTGTACGTTTTTACCAATTTGCGCACAAGAACCTACAGAAGCCCATGTATCTACCATGGTGCCACTATCAACATATCCACCAATGTTAACAAAAGAGGGCATTAGCACAGCACCAGGTGCAATGTAAGAACCATGACGAACCACTGCGTTAGGGACGACACGAACGCCACCTTTAACAAAATCTTCTGGTGAGTGAGTAGAAAATTTAGCTTCTACTTTGTCGTAATAACGAGTGTTTCCGCCTTCAATGACACGGTTTTCGTTAATTCTGAAAGAAAGTAAAACTGCTTTCTTTAACCATTGGTTAACCACCCATTCGCCTGTGGTTTTTTCTGCGACACGGGCTGTACCCGCATCCAGCATGTTAATCGCTTCTTCAACTGCTGAACGGATTTCAGCAGAAACGTTTGCTGGTGAGATGTCGCCACGGTTTTCAAAAGCGTCGTTAATAATGTTTTCTATATTTGACATAAGTTTTTAGTCTAAAGTGTTAATGAAATGTTTAATTCGGTTTGCGGCGTCTATGCATTCTTCTACAGGCGCAACCAAGGCGATTCTGACATGATTTTGCCCGGGGTTTATTCCATTGGCATCGCGGGATAAAAAACTGCCGGGTAGGACGGTTATATTTTCCTGTTCAAACAATTGTTGAGAAAAGTCAGTATCAGCAATGGATGTTTTTAACCAGATATAGAAGCCTGCTGGTGGTTTGTTGATTGTACAAACATCTTTCAAAATGTCTATAAAAGCAGTGAATTTTTGTCTGTATAAAACTCTGTTTTCCTTAACATGTTCCTCGTCTTTCCATGCCACAATACT
>DAOVUK010000198.1 GCA_030632625.1 Gammaproteobacteria bacterium | reverse complement strand
CGAGAAGTATGCCCGACTGGTTTTTAATCAGGCCTTACATGATTCGCTTTTACAGGAAGTCATTCAGACTGACCCTTATTCTGAAAACCTGACACTGATGAATATTCTGGCACAGGAAAAAGCACAGGCGCTGCTGGCTTCATCTCAGGACTATTTTTAATCTGTTCAAGACTGTTTGCAGCTCGTTCAAGATTTTATCTCGTTCAAGACTGTTTTTAATTTGGAAAATACATGATCAAACCCTTTTCTCGACTGTTTTTATTCCTGCTCCTGTTTTTATTCAGTACCAGTGTCGTTTATGGAAAAACGTTTAAAATTGCTACATTATCCCCTGAGGGTTCTGACTGGATGCAGAAAATGCGTGCCGGAGCCAAAGAAATTAAAGAAAAAACCGGTGGCCGGGTTAAATTTAAATTCTATCCCGGCGGTGTAATGGGCGATGACCAGGCTGTTATGCGTAAAATTCGTATTGGTCAACTTCATGGCGGCGCAGTAGCAGGTGGAAGTCTGATAAAAGCCAATGCAGATTATCGGATTTTCAACTTATTACTGACTTATAAAAATCAGGGTGAGATCAATCATGTCCGCCAGCATATTGATCCGGTGATAAAAAAAGGCTTTGAAAACGGCGGCTTTATTATTTTAGGCATGGCAGAAGCCGGATTTGCTTATACGATGTCATCCAAAAAAGCGATAAGCAATGTTGAAACATTAAGAAAGCAAAAAGTATGGACACCCAGCAATGATAAAATATCACAGGAAACCCTGCAGTCATTTGGCGTCACACCCATACCTCTGCCTTATGGCGATGTGCTTGCTGGTCTGCAAACAGGACTCATAGATACTGTAGCGATGTCTCCCATCGGAGCAATCGCGCTGCAATGGTATACTCAAATTAAATATTTAACCGATATGCCTTTACTTTATTCTTTAGGCATACTCGCCATTAATAAAAAAGCCTTTAAAAAGATCAAATCAGCCGATCAAAAAATAGTTCGAGATGTTATGAACAAGGCTTTTGCTGCGATTGAAGCAACCAATAGAAAAAATAATATTGAAGCATTAAAGGTTCTTAAAAAATCGGGCATTAAATTTATAACGCCTTCTGCCAAGGATTATAAGCACTGGCAGAGACTTGCTGACACAGCCAATAAAGAACTCGTTGATTCAGGTAATCTCGATGCAAAGCTGGTTAAAAAGGTTGAACAGTTATTAAAAGATTATCGCCTCAAATGATCCTAAAGAACAAATACAAAAAATGACTCCTGCGCATCCAGCTGTCAATTTTTTCAGGATATTAGGAAAAAGGTTATTGCAGATAGAAGCAATACTTCTAGTCTCGACATTTTTATTTATTCTTTTAATTGCCGTTTTACAAATCGTATTAAGAAATTTTTTTGATATGGGTATTATATGGGCTGATACATTTTTACGAATTGCAGTACTCTGGCTTGGAATGATGGGTGCCCTGTTTGCCAGTCGCAATAATAAACATATCAATATGAATCTGGGTTTAAAATATTTATCGGGTAAAAGGCTTAGATATGTTAAAGCAATTGTTCACCTGTTTACTGCATTGATCTGTTTTGTTGTTGCCTGGTATGGTGTAAATCTGGTACTAATGGAATATGAAGATGCCGGCATTGCATTTGCCTCCATCCCTATCTGGGTTTCAGTGAGTATTATTCCTATTGGTTTTACCATAATGGCTTTACGTTATTTTAGTTTGTTCGTGCTGCTCATTGTTGATCAACCAGTAGATGATCAGCCTGCCATCGATTGATATAAAAGGAATACGATATGAGCAGGTTATCTTAATGCTTTTTTTTATTATTTTAGGCCTGCTGATTCTTGCCTGGTTTGGTGCTCCCCTTTTTACCCTGATATTATCTGTATCTATAATTGGTTTTATGTATCAGGAAATTGATTTAACCGTCATTCCCATTGAGCTCTACCGTATTACCAATACCCCCCTGTTGTTAGCTTTACCCTTATTTACTTTTAGCGGATTTTTGATGGGTGAAAGTAATACATCGCAACGTCTGGTCAGGCTTTCAAGTGCTCTGCTGGGGTGGATTCCGTCTGAACTGGTTCTGGTGACTCTCATTGCAAGTGCTCTATTTACTGCATTTACCGGAGCTACCGGGGTGACCATTGTTGCTCTGGGAGCACTGCTCTATCCCGCTTTAAAGCAATCGGGTTATTCGGAAAAATTTTCTCTGGGTTTAATCACCACATCAGGCAGTCTGGGTCTGTTATTGCCGCCCTCATTGCCCTTGATTTTATACGTTGTCATTGTACAGCAGCTGGATCTGGATCAGAGTATCAGCATTGAACAGGTTTTTTTAGCCGGGATTTTACCTACTTTACTGATGATATTCACCTTGTTTTTCTGGAGTATCTGGCAAACAAGAAAACATCCCGTTGCTAGAAAAAAATACAGCAGCAGAGAACTTCTTTCAGCTTTGCGGGAATCCATCTGGGAATTACCCCTGCCATTTATTGTATTAGGCGGTATTTTCTCAGGTGTTTTTGCCGTATCAGAAGCCGCCGCCGTCACCGCATTGTATATTATTATTGTAGAAGTGTTTATTTATAAAGAAGTCAGGCTGTCCCAATTGCCCCAGGTAATTCAAAATTCTATGACCATGATTGGCGGTATTCTTCTTATTCTGGCTTGCGCTCTGGCAATGACCAATTATCTGATTGATGCTGAAATTCCTATTTTACTATTTGAATGGATTCAAAATCATATTAGCAGCCAGGTCACTTTTTTATTATTATTAAATCTTTTCCTGCTGCTATTGGGGGCAATTCTGGATATTTTTTCAGCAATAGTGATCATTTCACCATTGATTGTGCCTGTCGCTATCAGCTTTGGCGTTCATCCGGTACACCTGGGGATTATCTTTCTTGCTAACATGCAGTTAGGCTATCTCACGCCGCCTGTAGGGATGAATTTATTTATTGCCAGTTATCGCTTTAAAAAATCCATTTTTGATATCTATCGCTCAACAATTGTGATGATGCTGCTGCTTTTGGCCTGTGTTCTTATTATTACGTATGTCCCGGCATTAAGTCTGTTTTTTATACCAACGTAAAAGGAGCGTTCACAAAGAAAGTTTTGCCGAATATTGACAGACGAATAAAATATCGTGGTATATCATAGGTGGATCACTTTTATTGGCCAAGACTGGAATCAGTTTAACTGGCCATTAACAACATAACTCTTCTTCCCTATTTCATCATGAAAATCATCAGTACCTAATTGATACTGATCCATAATCATTTTTAGAGTAGTAATAACCTGAACCATTTATTCTGTCTTACTACTTAATTTAGCTGAAACAAGACTGGATACAACAATAGCCATATAAAACACTCCGACTACAGATTCAATATAAACCAGAAATCGTGCTAAAGGAGATATTGGCAACAAGTCACCAAAACCAAGTGTGGTTAGCACCACAAAGCTAAAATAGATAAAGTCTGGTAAGTTCTTTTCCCAGCTAACAAATTCAATACCCGAAAAGGCATTTGGAATCATTTCGGCAATAAGCAGATAACTGATTGCCCAAATGAAGCCTAAAAGTAAAAAAATACAAATAGAACCAAAAATGTTATTCATTGTTATTTCATCTGAAAAAAGAGCCTGCTCTGAGGTAGGTTTTAATATCAGTAAAAAAAACAAAAGCAGCAGTATAAGTTGTATGATTTCAAGCTCAGTTTTACCCAAAAGACGAGTGGTTATGTTTAACATGACCGCAAAAAAAACCAGGACAAGACACACTATAAATAAATAACGAGACGATTGAATGCTGAAAACACTGACAAGCATCGTCAGGATAGTAATTTCAATCAAAATTTCCTGTATAAAATGTGAAGAAAACTCAGCAGCATAGGCACCACTAAAGAGCAGAACAATTAAACTTGCAAGTAAGTAAGTAAAATTATCTTTTTTTAAAAAATTTTGTTTCATACCAATGATACCTGAATTAATTGTGTTACAGTTCATAAAAAATTACTGAAAAGTATCTTGCCATTGTTCAGTTCTTTTTATCATTTCATCTTTCGTCACTTGAGGTAGAAAATCAACAGGGTCCCTATTGTCACGAATTTCCCAACCTCCACCCAAGGACTTATAAACATTGACAAGATCCGTTGCAGTATTACCCTGTGTCTGAACTAAAATATCTTGTTGCTGTGTAAGAGTTTGTTGAGTGCTTATAACCGTATTAAAGTTGACCAGACCATCTCTGTATTGTATTTGTGATAATGTCATTGCATTAAGAGATGCTGTCACGGCCTGAGTATAATCTTCAACTTGTTTATTTGAGGCTAAGAAAGCAACGATTGCATTTTCAACTTCACCTTGAGCTTCAAGAACTGTTTGGTGATAATCCTCCAACCTCTGTTGAAATAAGGCATCTTGAAGTTTGACATTACCTTTCAGACGACCATAGTTAAAGATATTCCAGTTAAATGATACAAACGTATTCCAGTTAGAATTCTCATCTTTAAACAGATCACTGCCGCTTGAACCAGAATTGGTACCGATAATACCACCGATACTAAAGTGAGGATAAAGCTCTGTAATCGCAAAACCAATCTGGGCACTTTGTGTAGCCAGTTGCCTTTCCGATGTTCTGATATCAGGACGACGACGCAATAAATTCTGTGGCATTCCTAAAGAAACATTCTTATTAACAGTCGGTATTCCCTGATTATTAGCTAATAAATCACTCATATCATAAGGTGGTTTGCCCAATAAAATGGCAAGGGAATTTTTAAGCTGTTGCAAAACAGGTTCCAGACTTGAAATACTCGCTTTCGTATTATAAAGCAATGTTTTTGCTTGTTCTGAATCTAAAGCACTCACCTCTCCCGCTTTATATTTTGCATCTGTAATTCTTAAACTTTCCTGTTGAAGCTTAAGATTATCTCTGAATAAAGTAAGGCGTAATTCTGTTTCTCGAATAAGGAGATAATTTTGAGCAACCTCACTTACAAGAGAAATCATAACACCATCATATTCAGCGATACTGACATCCAGATTAGCAGAAGCGGATTCAATCTGTCTTTGAAAACGCCCCCAAACATCAACTTCCCAACTGAGATTAAAACTGGTTCCATACTGTTGAGAAGACCTTGAAGAAGGAGAGACCGTACCACTTTGAGCACTACCATTGAGTGATTGTGATTGCGGGTATTGACTGCCAACGGCAATTGCCAGCTTTTGTCTTGCCTGAAGGACTCGCAAACCAGCAGAACGCAGGGTAAGATTTTCACTTAAGGCCATTTCAACTAAAGTATTGAGTGTTTCATCATGAAAAGCATGATCCCACCATTTAACATCAACAGGTGGTGTTGCTATCTGTTGATCATCTTCATAATTTAACCAATCTTTTTCCATATCAATATCAGGTTCCTTGTAATCAGGTCCTAACATCGTACATCCACTTAAAAGGCTAATTATAGTAATAGCAGTGAAAGCCAATTTTATTTTCATTATAATCTCTTTATTACAAGCTTTTGTTGTCAATATTTTTTAGACGTCTTATTGAAAAATTAAAGGAGCAGCTACATTTGGTTTATGTTGACCCTCAGTCATAACTAAAACTGAACAGGTTGTACCAACTCGTAGTAAAACGGATTCAGGAAGATCACTCAGATGGATACTAACAGGCACACGTTGAGCCAGTCTTATCCATTCAAATGTCGGACTGATCGATGGAAGAAGTTCATGCCCTGTACTACCATCTGATTGAGAAATACCCCATCCAATACTTTGCACAACACCTTCTAAAGGCATATCTGAATACGTCATTAAAGTAACAATAGCTTTATCACCTTTATTTATATCTCTTATATAATTTTCCCGAAAATAACCATCGATACGAAAACTATTTGAATCAACCAGAGCTAAAACAGGTTGATTGGCAACACTTAAAGTACCCATTCTGATATTAAGATTAGTAATATAACCGTCAACAGGGGCATAAACTTTTGTAAATTCATAGTTTAGTTCCGCTGTTCGTAATGCTGCTATAGCAGCTTTTACCTGAGCATTTGAGTTACCAATCTCACCTAGCTGTGCTTCGGCTTTGGCCAAGCTCGCCCTTGACTGATTTAAGCTGGCATGCGCTTTTCGAAGCCCAGCTACAGCACTTAATTTTTGTTGTACTGAGACATCATAATTTGCCAAAGCTGCTTCTACGTTCTTTTGTGAAGTCGCTCTGGATTTTATAAGATTATCCTGACGAATATGCTCTGCTCGATTTTTAGTAACCGTGGCCTTAAGCTCAGAAATAGCACTTCTTGCCTCTTCAATAGCTGCTAGCTCAGCTTTTACACTGGCTTTTGAAATATCAACTTGTTTCTCCAGAGCATTTACTGTATCTCCTGTTTGCTGAAGTTGAGCTT
>DAOVUK010000378.1 GCA_030632625.1 Gammaproteobacteria bacterium | reverse complement strand
TTCATCTTTACACTTGTAGGGGCGAATTCATTCGCCTGGATGTGAGTCTACAATCTCGCAAGGCGAATGAATTCGCCCCTACATATGATAGGCATTCTTTAAAGAACATGAATGTAAAGTGTAAAGCAGTTTGATCAGTCCGACGAAAGAAATCAGCATTAAAAGTGTCAGAATATTTTACACTATTGATAATATGCGTTTTTGGCTGATATTAATGTTTTCATTAACTAATTGTAAACAAAAACTATTTATGATAGTGGTATAAATAGTGCTTGTTAAATATAATCATTATTTTTTGGAATGAAGTGTCTAGGAGTTTGTCCTGGGTTTTATGTCTAAATAATTCAACTAATATAAAAATAGAATATTTAGACTTTATTCACAATACTTCATCCAGCATCAATAATAATGGCATTATCGGTATTTTTTTACTTCTAAGTTTGTCCAGGGTTCGTTGATCTGATCAACAGCTTCTGGCGACTTGCAAATTAGTAAAGTGGGGGAAACATGGGGATTACTCAGGTTATAAGTGAGTATAAGGACTATGCAGGCGGTTTGGCAAAATTTTCAGGCTGTGCAAATCAATGTGCTGATGCAGATATGTTATTACAACGCTTTTTTGACATACTTTGCGAAATTCACAATGAGGCTAAATATCTCATCATAAGATTTGATGAACTTAATACTGCCTCTCATTTAATTGCTTCCAGGGGATTTAATACCTCACAATCTCAGCAAATTACCCGGCGTTTTGATTTATGGAGCCGGCAGCTGAAAGTCCTACCACAGAAGCTTGATGTTTTCCCGGAAAAATTTTCTCGAATCCTGGAGCTTCATGCTGATTCCTTCATAACTGCCAGTCGCCAGGGTAACCAGATACTTTTATTTGTTGGCTGTGATAGTCATGATATCGCTTTCAATAAAAGCGATACGGGTTTCTTTAAGGCGCTGGTGAATATACTGCAGCTATCACTGCAGAGCATGAATATAAAAAACAGTACTTATTCTGAAGTTCAGCAAATTATCGATGCCAAACAGCAATGGGAATCTACAGTTGATCTTCTGGATGTATTGATCTGTTTACTGGACAAGAACGGCAATGTATTTCGGGTCAATAAAACCCTGGAAAAATGGCATCTTGGCAGTGTGAGATGTGTCAAGGGAGCTGATGTACACGATCTGTTACATCCTGATTGTCATGACCCGGCATGTCAATTGAAAAGCAACTGGTTAAACCTGTGGCGCTCCTCTGCACATAATGATGAGGTTTTAACTCGTGAGTTTTATGACAGTTTAAATCAGGGTGAGGTCAGGATGACCTTGCTTAAGGGAAAAAATACCTATAACTGGAGCGGCAATGATGAGTTTTCAACCCTGATCATTGAGGATACCAGTGAAAACAAAAGGGCATTAACCCTTTTGGAAGAATACAGCGAAGAATTGTTTTCAAAGATTCAAAGCCAGAATATAGAAATCGGCAAAATTAGTACTAACCTGCAGAATAAAATCCAGGAGCACAGTCAGGACAGAAAAACCCTGCAACTGACAGAAGAGAGGTTGTTGTCACTCTCATCTAAATTAATTAATGCCCAGGAAAAAGAAAGAAAACGTATCGCCGCTGAACTGCATGACGGCATCGGCCAGAGTATTAGTGCCATCAAGTTTAATCTTGAAAGTATGCTGGCAGAAAATGACGTAGGGAATAAAGAACATCAGAATAATCAAAATCTGCAAATGATTATCAGCCGGCTAAGAGATACTGTTGAAGAAGTTCGTCGTATTTCAATGGGACTACGCCCCTCAATGATTGATGAATTGGGAATACTGATCACTATTCAGTGGCTGTGCAGAACATTCCAGCAGGATTTCCCGGCAATCAAGCTTGAGCAGAAGCTAAATTTTAATGAAGACAAAATATCTGAAATTCAAAAGGTGTCAATCTTCAGAATTCTTCAGGAAGCTATGAATAATATCGCTAAATACTCACAGGCAGATAAAGTTTCTATAGAGGTTACAGACGAGAAAAATACTATTAATCTCAGTATAGAAGATAATGGTGTCGGTTTTCAGCCGGATGTTAATCAGCTGTCTAATGGCTTTGGTCTGTGTAGTATGAAAGAACGGGCAAAGTTATCCGGTGGATCTTTATCTATTCATTCACTTCCGGGTCAGGGAACCTTGATAAAAGCAGTCTGGGAGTAGAGCTGCGTACTGGATCTGTTTATTTTTCTGGAATAATAAAGCTGAATCTGGCTCCGGTTTTCTGCAGTGCTTCATTCTCGATATTTTCCGCCCATATTTTACCGCCATGTGCCTGAATTATGTTCTTGCATAGCGATAAGCCCAGTCCTGTACCACCGGGAATTTTATTGCTGCTTTGAACAAATTTCTCAAAAATAAAATCCAGTTGATTTTCAGGAATGCCTGAACCCTCATCCTGTATGGCAAGTTGAATGCCATGCTTATCATGGTATTGGCATGAAGTGATTGATATATGAATTTCCCCGCCTTGAGGTGAGTATTTAATTGCATTGGAAATCAGGTTATTGATTGTCTGACCAATATAATGCTTATCAAAAAGTGCCTGCTGATTGTATGCAGAGGCAGATACAGAGACTTTTAATTGCAATTCATGTAATCGTGCCTCCTGTTCATTAATAAAAGATTCCACTAACTGACCCATATCATGTGAAAGATATTCCCGCTACATTTTTCCTGATTGAAATTTTGGGGTATCGAGTAAATCATTAATAAAACCCAGAAGTTTCTCACCGCTGGTGTGAATTTTATCTAAATAATTTTTTATTTTTGTTATAGATGAGATCTCAGATTGCTTATCGAGGTTTTTCAGCCCCAGTCTGGAAAAACTGAGAATGGCATGCAGCGGTGTTCTTAATTCATGAGAGACATTGGCTAAAAATTCTGATTTAGCCTGATTGGCTTGTTCTGCCTTATTCTTGTTTTCTAAAATCTCATTTTCCATGGCTTTTTGTGTGGTGATATCTTTGATTGAGCAGGCAATATAAAGCTTATCCTGGCCGTCAACAGGGCTTAATCCCACTTCAGCCGGGAAAACCTGACCAGATTGGCGCAGAGCTGTAATGTTCAGGCCATTGTTCATTTCTCTGTTAATCGGGTTGTCGCAATAGCTCAAAAAGTGTTTATGATGCTGTTTGCGAATTTTTTCCGGGATCAGCTGAGAAATATTCATGCTTGTCAATTGCTTTTGTGAATAATGAAATAGTTTGACGGCATTATTATTGGCTATGATGATTTGTCCAGTCCTGCTAATGATAATAAGGGCAACAGGGCTTGAATTAAGAGTGGAGTGGAGAAAACTTTCGGCTTTTGACAGGGCATGGTTTTTATCGTGGATGGTTTTTAATGCCTTGATAATGATTAAAACGGAGAAAATCCCAAGAAAAAAAGTAAGGTATATGGTGGTTAATTGCAGATTTTCATTTTTATTACGGCCAATATCTTCCTGCTCATGGTATTTCTTGGAATCAGAAATGGTATGGGTACGAATATAGTGCAGTAAATCCTGCATGATTGCCTGAGTTTTGCTCTGGGGAGAAATAATAGTACGAATGGCTAAATCGAGACGTTGTTTGAGAGGTGTTCTCTGGCTGAGTATTTCATCATAGGACATTTGTGCCAGACGTGATTTACCGGCCAGTTTATTCACTCGAATAAGATACTGTTTTTCAATTTTATCCAGATTCAGGTTTTCTAATTCCAGGTAGTGTTGAATATAAATCGATCGTGCGGCAGAAGCGGAGATAATGAGTTCATCCAGTTCAAAAAAATCTTCTGTCGTCGTCGTGGTTATATAGATGCGACTGAGATGCTGCATCTGATTGAGCATGACAGAGATATGCATCAGCTTGTTAAAGCTTTCATCATATTTTTCCCATGCGCGATGTGATGTACTTGCGTAGTTGCTGTTTTCTGAAAGTGT
>DAOVUK010000478.1 GCA_030632625.1 Gammaproteobacteria bacterium | reverse complement strand
TGTGGTAAAATGTTCATGATTGTTGATTTGCAAGACAAACAGACGAAAAATCAGCAAACCAAATAAGATCAGAGTAAAAAAAATTGCCACAATACTGCGATTATGGAATATTCGCTGTTCAATAAAATGATCTTTAAGGTGTTGTCTTTTTACCATATTTAAGGTCAGGGTCTCTGTTGTTGAGAGTTGGTTGAGAGTTGGTTGAGAGTTGGCTGAGGGTTTGCTTACAGTTCGCTTTTAGTTAACGCCGTAAAGACGTCGAATGGTACGCAGCAAATAAAATAACCACGGCCAGACTAACATACTGGTCAATGACGGCAGCCAGTAAGACCAGTCACCAGAGGCATTACCGGTGGCACCATTAATCCATAAGACCAGTATTTGTGACAGCGTCACCAGTAATAAAATAATCAGGGATTGCTGGATGAGTGGATAGAGCCGAATGCGAATATGCAGCTTGTAGGATAAATAAGCAATGATAGAAAGTGTCAATGCATGCAGTCCCAAAAGGCTGCCCAAATGAATATCCAGTAAAAAACCAACAGTCCAGCCGGTAAAAACACCTGCACGGTGGGGTAGCGCCATACACCAGTAAATAAGTACCAGAGTAATCCATTCCGGACGATAAATTTTGAGCGTCTCTGGTATGGGGAGCATCGTCAATATAAATGCCACGGCAAAACTGACCAGAATGATGATGCCGCCATTATGTGCCGGTCTGTTACTCATGGTGTGGATGCTCCTTCTGCGGGCTGGATTGCTGTTTTCGGCTCAGAGCTGTTATCCGGTTCAGGACTGTTACCTGGTTCAGGACTGTTATCTGGTTCAGGACTGTTATCTGGTTCAGGACTGTTGAGCGGTGCATTATTTTTTGCTTTTTCCTGCGTCATCACCAGCAGGACTTCACGGCTTTGCTCCAGATGGGCCGATGCTTCTGCGATGATCTGAGCAAAGGGCTGCCCCGGATCGCGTTTTATATTGATCACAACTGCCACAGGATAACCTTCAGGAAATCGGCCTCCTAAACCCGAAGTAATTAATAAATCACCAATTTCAATATCGGCATTATTGGGTAGATTCTGAACCTCCAGATAATTTGCGGCACCTATTCCATATAATACTGTTCTTAAACCATTGCGGTTAATCTGCACCGGGATAGCATGAGAGGGATCAGTAATTAAAATCGCTGTACTGGAAGGAATTCCCGGATGAATAACCTGTCCCATAATACCATAAGCATCGAGAATAGGCTGGCCGGAATAGACATTACTGAGCTGCCCTTTATTGATCACAATTTGTCGTTTATACGGATCCAGGTCAACGGCAATTGTTTCTGCAATCAGCATTTGATCACTTAATTTGCGTGATGATTTCAGTAATGATCGCAGCCGGATATTTTCCGCCTGCAAGGAGGTAAATTTTTGCAGCTGGGCTTTTAACAGCAGGTTTTCAGTGCGACGTGCTTCATTCTCAACAATAAGAGATTGATGAGAATTAAACTGATCATCCAGCCACAGGCCTGTGTCAGTGGGTATACTGGCAATTGTTTGTAGTGGATAGATAACCAGACCAAACAAGCTCCTGACGCCACTCAGCATATTAGTCCGGTGATCGGCACTCATCATGATGAGGGAAAAAATCATCACAAAGATTAAGCGTGCCAGATAGGAGGAATCTTCGTCAAATAACTGTTTTATAGCTTTGGCTCCGACATAGAACAGTTTTGGTCGTATCTTTTTTTAACAACTGACATCTTTAGACAGAGAGTTAATTAAAATAGTTAAGGGACATACCAAAATCTGAAAATGACTTTCTAAAAATAATGAGATTGATTTATTCAACACTAAACTATTCAACACTAAACAAGTCAGTGCTGACTTCATCCATCATCTCCAGAGCGCGGCCGCCGCCGCGAGCGACACAGGTCAGAGGATCTTCTGCTATCATCACAGGCAGTCCAGTTTCCTCAGATAATAAACGATCCAGATCCCGCAGCAGTGCACCACCGCCGGTTAACACCATGCCTTTCTCTGCAATATCAGAACCGAGTTCCGGTGGTGTTTGCTCCAGGGCAATTTTAACTGCGCCGACAATACCGGAAAGTGGTTCCTGGATGGCTTCAAGAATTTCATTGCTGTTCAGCGCAAAGCTGCGGGGAACACCTTCGGCCAGGTTTCTGCCGCGCACTTCAATTTCCAGTAATTCATTGCCGGGGTAGGCTGAGCCGATTTCCTGCTTGATACGTTCAGCCGTCGCTTCACCAATCAAACTGCCGTAGTTGCGTCTGACATAATTGATAATGGCCTCATCGAAGCGATCACCGCCAATACGAATGGATTCAGAATAAACAATACCGCTAAGAGAGAGAACCCCGACTTCAGTGGTGCCACCGCCGATATCAACCACCATTGAGCCGCTGGCTTCGCTGACGGGCATGCCGGCACCAATTGCTGCCGCCATAGGTTCTTCAATCAGATAAACCTCACGGGCGCCTGCTCCCAGGGCCGATTCCTTAATTGCTCTGCGTTCCACCTGAGTTGAACCACAAGGTACACAAACGAGTACTCTGGGGCTGGGTTTTAGAAAGCGGTTTTCATGAACTTTATGGATAAAATGCTGCAGCATTTTTTCAGTGACGGTAAAGTTAGCGATGACGCCATCTTTGAGCGGACGAATTGCTTCCATATTGCCGGGTGTTCTACCGAGCATCAGTTTTGCTTCTTCTCCTACTGCAGCAACCATTTTTTCATTGCTTGAGGGATCTTGACGAATC
>DAOVUK010000286.1 GCA_030632625.1 Gammaproteobacteria bacterium | reverse complement strand
TATTTATTGGAATCAGTCCATGGTGGTGAAAAATGGGGTCGCTATTCTATTATCGGTCTGCCCTGCAAAACAATTATTACAGTTGACAATGGCCAGATCAAAATTACTCATAATGGTCAGGTTATTGAAGAACTAAGTCATTCTGATCCTCTGGGCTGGATTGAAGAATACCAGCAGCAATATAATATTCCAGAGCACCTTTCTGAACAGTCAAATCTGCCTCGATTCACTGGTGGACTGGTGGGTTATTTTGGCTATGAAACCATTGGTTATATTGAACCCAGATTAAAAAATACGGCTAAAAACGATCCCCTGGGTACTCCGGATATTTTATTGATGGTATCAGAAGAAGTGCTGGTATTTGATAATCTCAGCGGCAAATTATATCTTATTGTTCATGCTCACTTCGATCCGTCAGACTCACGGCCAATAACATCTATTGCAGAAGCAGAATGGGAAAAAGCCACACAGCGTCTGAAAGATCTGGCGACTCGATTACGTCAGTCTGATACGGCCTATAAAGCCTATTCTAAAGTAACCCGAGTGAAGGAAACGGATTTTGTTTCCGGATTTACCGAACACGGTTTTAAAAAAGCAGTGGCACGCATTAAAGACTATATCGTTGAGGGGGATGCCATGCAGGTGGTGATTTCACAACGTATGTCCATACCGTTTAATGCCCCGCCGCTGGATCTTTACCGGGCGCTGCGCAGCCTGAATCCATCACCCTATATGTATTTTCTGGATCTGGATGAATTTCATATCGTTGGTTCGTCACCGGAAATTCTTACCCGTGTTGAAGATGGCAAAATTACCGTACGTCCAATAGCCGGAACCCGACCCAGAGGACAGACGGCTGAAGAAGATAAACAGCTGGAAGAGGATTTATTGTCGGATCCTAAAGAACTGGCTGAGCACTTGATGTTAATAGATTTAGGACGTAATGATGCCGGACGTGTTGCTGAAATCGGCACGGTAAAATTAACTGATAAAATGATTATTGAGCGCTATTCTCATGTGATGCACATTGTTTCCAATGTTGAAGGTGAGCTGAATAAGAACATGAGCACTATGGATGCTTTAAAAGCCACATTTCCTGCCGGTACGGTGAGCGGCGCGCCCAAAATTCGTGCCATGGAAATTATTAATGAACTGGAGCCGGTGAAGCGGGGCATATACTCCGGTGCCGTGGGTTATATCTCATGGTCGGGCAATATGGACACTGCGATAGCGATTCGTACCGCCGTTATTAAAGATAAACAACTGCATATTCAGGCCGGGGCAGGAATTGTTGCTGATTCTGTGCCGCAAAATGAATGGGATGAAACAATGAATAAAGGCCGCGGAGTTTTCCGGGCTGTTGCCATGGCTGAATGCGGACTGGATTCAAACGCTAATAGCCAGTGTACTCAGGAGAAGTAAAATGTTGATTATGATCGATAACTATGACTCCTTTACTTATAATCTGGTGCAATATCTGGGCGAGTTAAAAGCAGAGGTTAAAGTCTTTCGCAATGATGAAATCAGTGTGGCAGAAATTGCTCAAATGGCAGCGGATCATTTAATGATTTCTCCTGGGCCCTGTACACCCAATGAAGCCGGAATTTCTATCGAGGCCATTAAATATTTCGCTGGCAAAGTGCCTATCCTGGGTGTCTGCCTGGGGCATCAAAGTATTGGTCAGGCTTTTGGCGGTAAAATTGTTCATGCCAGAGAAATTATGCATGGCAAAACATCGATGATGCATCATAATGGCAAGGGAGTGTTTCATTCTTTGGAGTCACCCTTTGAAGCAACCCGTTATCATTCACTGGTGATTGATAAAGAAACGCTGCCTGACTGTCTGGAGATTACGGCATGGACAGAAGATGAGCAGGGGAATATGGATGAAATCATGGGGGTCAGACATAAAGAACTGGCTATCGAAGGGGTGCAGTTTCATCCGGAATCTATTCTCAGTCAGCATGGTCACCAGATGCTGCAGACCTTTTTAGAGATGAAATGCTAAATGCAAAGTAACTGCTTAGAGTAAATAAAGCAACTCACTGTAAATAAAGCAAACAATACCTGAGGATTTAAAACGTGGATATTAAAACAGCTATCGCACAGGCAGTCGAACATCAGGATATTCATATTCTTGATATGGAAAATATAATGCGTCAGATCATGACAGGTGAAACGACACCCGCACAAATTGCCGCATTATTGGTTGCTTTGCGCATGAAGGGTGAAACCGTTGATGAGTTAACTGCTTCTGCCAGCGTGATGCGTGAGCTTGTCAATCCAGTCAATGTGGAAGGTCAGCATGTCATTGATATTGTTGGTACCGGTGGTGACGGCCTGCATACCTTTAATGTGTCGACCACATCCTGTTTTGTGGTGGCGGCGGCCGGCGGAATTGTTGCTAAGCATGGTAATCGTTCGGTGAGCAGTACTTCGGGCAGTGCCGACATTCTTGAAGCGGCAGGTATTAACCTTAATATCAGTTCTCATCAGGTAGAGCAGTGTATTAAAAAACTGGGCATTGGTTTTATGTTTGCACCACTGCACGATAGTGCCATGAAGCATGCTATCGGGCCGCGCAAGGAAATGGCTATCAGAACCCTGTTCAACTTGCTGGGACCTTTAACGAATCCAGCCGGTGCGCCTAATCAACTACTAGGTGTTTATGATAAGCAATGGCTTGAACCTTTGGCAAAGGTGCTTAAAAATCTGGGCAGTGATCATGTGATGGTGGTACATTCCGCTGACGGTATGGATGAAATCAGTATGGCTGATGAAACCTTTGTCTGTGAGTTAAAACAGGGTGAATTGACTCATTATACTATTACGCCCGAACAATTTGGTCTGACACGTACCCGCATTGAAGATATTATAGTTGATGGAGCAGAAGAATCTCTGGCCATGATGCAGCGTGTGCTGGCGGATGAGCCGGGTGCTGCCAGAGATATTGTGACTCTTAATTCCGGAGCCGCAATTTATTGTGCCGGCCTGAGCGATACTCTGCAAGACGGTGTTGAACAAGCACGTCAGGCCATTGCATCGGGTGCAGCTAAAATAAAGCTGACAGAACTGGCCACTTATACTCAATCATTTACCGGTTAAGCAGCATTTAAAACTGTGAATATAAAATTATGAATAAACCCAATCCACCTGATATTTTAGTTAAAATTTTAAATCGTAAACGCGAAGAAGTTGATGCCTTATGCGCAGCGAAACCTTTACAATTCATTATTGATGCCCTGGATGCTCTGGATGGCATTAATGCCACACGCGGCTTTGTAACAGCCATTGAAAATAAAATTAATTCCGGCCAATCAGCGGTGATTGCAGAAATAAAAAAAGCATCGCCGAGTAAAGGACTTATCCGGGAAAATTTTATCCCTGCAGAAATAGCTCAATCCTATGAAAAAGGGGGAGCAGCCTGCTTGTCTGTGTTGACTGACGTTGATTTTTTTCAGGGCAGCGATGCTTATCTGCAACAGGCTCGAAATGCCTGCCGCTTACCTGTTTTACGCAAAGACTTTGTCGTTGATCCTTATCAGATTTATGAGGCACGCTTAATTGGTGCGGATGCCATTTTATTGATCGTGGCCTGCCTGAGTGATCTTCAGTTAAGTGAGTTTACTGCTCTGGCTCATGAAATCGGGCTGGATGTCCTGGTTGAAGTTCATGATTTGCAAGAGTTACAACGCGCTCTGAAATTACCAACTCGATTAATGGGCATTAATAACCGTAATTTGAGAACCTTTGAAACCACACTGAATACCACTATTGAGTTATTGGATCAGATTCCTGATGACCGAATTGTGGTAACAGAAAGCGCCATTCATCGACCTGAAGATGTTGCTTTGATGAAAAAACATCAGGTGAACGCCTTTCTGGTCGGCGAGTCATTTATGCGGGCAGAACAGCCGGGTGAAAAGCTGGCTGAGTTATTTTTTTAAGATCTAAACAGCATGCCTTTTCAAAAAACATCTGACTGGCTGGAGTATGATAAAAATCATCTCTGGCATCCCTATACCAGCATGACCGACCCCCTGCCGGCTTATCCCGTTGCATCCGCTCAGGGTGTCAGAATTAAATTAGCGGATGGTCGTGAACTGATCGACGGCATGTCATCCTGGTGGGCCGCTATTCATGGTTATAATCATCCTGTTCTAAATGCTGCACTTGAGCAGCAGCTGCAATCCATGTCCCATGTTATGTTTGGTGGTCTCACCCATCTTCCTGCTGTGACGCTGGCAGAAAAGCTGGTCAATCTGACTGCGCAGCCGTTACAACATGTTTTTCTTGCCGACTCAGGTTCTGTTGCTGTTGAAGTAGCGATTAAAATGGCTATTCAGTACTGGTATGCTCAGGGAAAAACTGACAAACAAAAATTATTGACCGTGCGCAGTGGTTATCATGGTGATACCCTGGGCGGCATGTCTGTTTGTGATCCGGTCAATGGCATGCATAGCCTGTTTCAGGGTGTTTTACCCAAACATTTTTTTGCGCCGCATCCCGTCTGTGCAGATGATGGCAGCAATAATATTGATGCTCTGGAAAAACAATTACAGCAGCATCAAGCTGAAATTGCTGCAGTGATTATAGAACCGCTGGTTCAGGGGGCTGGCGGTATGCGCTTTTATTGCCGTGACTATCTGCAGCAGCTCAGAGTGCTCTGTGATGAGTATGATGTGTTACTTATTTTAGATGAAATTGCCACGGGCTTTGGTCGAACTGGCAGCATGTTTGCTTATGAACAGGCTGATATTGTGCCTGACATTCTCTGTCTGGGCAAAGCACTGACAGGTGGTTACTTAACCCTGGCGGCAACAATGACCACAGCAAAAGTAGTGCAGGGCATCAGCGCAGATGGTGTTGGGGTACTCATGCACGGGCCCACATTTATGGCCAATCCTCTGGCCTGTCAGGTGGCCAATGCCAGTATTGATTTATTATTATCCTCACCCTGGAAAGCAACAATTGAACAGATTGAAAAACAGCTGCAGGATGAATTATCTGTCTGCCAGGCACTGCCTGTTGTCAAAGAGGTCC
>DAOVUK010000459.1 GCA_030632625.1 Gammaproteobacteria bacterium | reverse complement strand
TCCTGAGAATTCATCATAAAACCGCCATCACCGCAGACAGCAATGACTTTTTTATCCGGGTTAATCAATTTCGCCGCAATGGCTGACGGCAGACCTGCTCCCATCGTCGCCAGGGCATTGTCCAGCAGCAGGGTGTTCGGCTGATGACAGGGGTAATTGCGCGCAAACCAGATTTTATAAACACCATTATCCAGAGTGACAATACCGTCATCCGGCATTTGTTCACGGATAATATTAACCACTCTTTGCGGTAAGGCCGGAAAGCGGTTATCCTGCGAATATTTCGCTAAATGTGTATCCACTTCGAGTTTTATTTTATTAAAATAAGACAGATCCCAATGGCTATTATCCTCAATTTTATCGGCAATTCGCTTCACTGATGTTGATATATCACCCACCACATTTAATTGCGGGAAGTATACATCGTCCACCTGATTAGGAAAAAAATTCACATGAATTACTTTTTTGCCGCCCTGTTCCATTAAAAAAGGCGGCTTTTCCATAATTTCATGACCGACATTAACAATCAGATCAGCTCGATTAATAGCACAATGCAAAAAATCATGGTCCGATAATGCCGCAGTACCTAAAAACTGAGGATGCCGTTCATCAACCACGCCTTTTCCCATCTGAGTACTGAAAAATCGTATCCCGGTGGTTTCGATAAAATAAGTGAGCGCCTCCTGTGTCGACTTTCTGTTTGCCCCTGCACCAATGAGCAGCAAAGGCATTTTTGCCGCTTCAATCATTTTCACAGCCGTCTTTATGGCTAAATCATCGGCATCGGGACGTTTATACTTGATCACCTCAAAAATTTGTTCTGGTACTTCTTCGGCAGCAATGTCTTCGGGCAATTCAATATGCACGGCACCTGGTCTTTCTTCCATGGCAAGACGAAATGCTTCTCTGACCGCTGATGGCAGATTATTGGCATTAACAATTTGACGGGTATATTTAGTAATGGGTTTCATCATCTGTACAATATCAACAATCTGAAACTGACCCTGCTTACTTTTTTTAATCGGCTTTTGTCCGGTGATCATCAGCATCGGCATACCCCCTAACTGAGCATAAGCCGCCGGGGTGACCAGATTAGTCGCGCCGGGCCCTAAGGTTGATAAGCAGACGCCCGGTTTTCCTGTCAGCCGGCCATATGTGGCTGCCATAAAGCCGGCACCCTGTTCATGGCGCGTTAATATCAATTGGATGGATGAGTTTTTTAAGGAGTTCAGAAAATCAAGATTCTCCTCTCCGGGTATACCAAAGATGTATTCAACCTGCTCATTTTCCAGGGCTTTAACCAGTAAATCTGATGCTTTCATAGAAGTTCCTGTAATAACTCAGAGTATGTAGTTTTAAGGGATCATACAAACCATCTCACCATCAACATTAGCATAGCATTTTTTAGCTCTGAAGCTATTTGCCGTTGCTTCTTTCATTTCCTGCTCAAACTGCTTTGGATAAGGTTCCTGTAACAAACTGCCAGTGGCAATATATGGAAAAACCTGGTCATAACGTAAGGTTTCAGTGGCACTGACACGACGATGTATGTGTGAGCGATTCAATAGTTTTGTCTCGTCCAGACCGGAAGCCGCCAGCAGTTCACGAACACTTTGAATGGTTTCATGATGATAATTGGCAACGCGCTGCTTTTTATCTGCCACCACCAGACCAGCTGTAAACCTGGGATTTTGTGTGGCAATACCAGTCGGGCATTTATTTCTATTACAATCTAATGACTGTACACAGCCCAGCGCTAACATCATACCCCTGGCACTATTGCACAAATCAGCTCCTAGAGCGAGATTCTTGATAAGATGAAAGCCGGTAATAATTTTGCCGCTGACAATGACTTTAATGTCTTTTTTCAAGCCAAAGCCCATTAAGCAGTCAACCACAAAAGCTAAGGCATCTCTCAGGGGTACACCGACTGAATTAGAATATTCCAGCGGCGCCGCACCGGTACCGCCTTCACCACCATCAATGGTAATAAAGTCCGGTTTAATGCCGGTTTCTACTATTGCTTTACAGATGGCAACAAACTCACTGCGCCGGCCAAGACAAAGTTTAAAACCGATGGGTTTGCCTGTGGATAAATCCCTTAATTTTTTAATAAAATGCATCATTTCAATGGGGTTTGAAAAAGCACTATGAGTCGATGGTGAATTCACCTGTGTATAAGCTTCTACATGTCGTATTTTTGCTATTTCAGGGGTATTTTTAGCGGCAGGCAATATTCCGCCATGACCCGGCTTGGCACCTTGTGATAATTTAATTTCAATCATTTTTACATTAGCCAGATTGGCTTTCTGCTTGAATAACTCCTCAGAAAATTGCCCGTCTTTAGTTCGGCAGCCAAAATAAGCTGTGCCGATTTGCCAGATTAAATCACCGCCGGGCTCAAGATGGTAAGGACTGATCGAACCTTCTCCCGTGTTATGGGCAAAATGCCCCATTCTGGCACCGCCATTGAGTGCTAAAACCGCATTTTGACTGATGGCACCAAAACTCATTGCCGAAATATTCAATAAGCTGGCCTCATAAGGCTGTCGACAGTCACTGCCGCCAATCAGTACCCGCAGTTCCTGTTTAATATCACTTTCATTTAAGGCTGACAAAGAGTGATCCATCCACTCATAGCCCACTCTGTAAACATCAACTTTAGTCCCTAATGGCAGCGTATCTAATTGTTTTTTGGAGCGCTGGTAGACAACAGAGCGAAACATCCGATTAGTGGGTGCTCCGCCTGTTTCCGGTTCAATAAAATATTGATGCATGGGCACTCGTAATGCTTCCATGATCCAGCGCCAATGAGCCATTAGCGGGTAATTTCGCAATAATGTATGTCTGGTCTGAATCAGATCGTAGATGCCTAGCGAGACTAAAGGTATGAGCAGAATATAGAGCCATAGAACTTTCGGCCAGACGACACCTGCAGCTGCAATGACAAGAAAACTGATAACAGAATACAATATGAAAATTCGACGCATAACAAAGTCTCACTCAATAGCTCGCTCAGG